>CBDUSJ010000217.1:0-5290 GCA_965369845.1 uncultured bacterium
TTCAGCCACTATTTTACGAAAAATTATTTTTTCTTTATAGTTTCACAAAAATTAATTGGTTATTTTAGTTGCCTGTAAATAATATTCTTATTTTTACCATTTATAATAAAATGTACAATACCATGGAGTCTTCTCTAAGCAGGAAAAATATTGTAATTTTCTCAATACATAAATGGGAATCAATTATAGAGTCATCTATTGTATTTATTGCTAAAGAATTAGCAAAAGAAAATAATATAATATATGTTTGTAGTCCGTATACCATTATAGATGTGATAAAACATTTCAAGTTTATTTTAAAGAAAAATAAACTTGGAAAAATTCTACCATTTATGACCGGTGTGGAGATAATTAAACTTGGAGACGACAAAAAGATTACACTGATCAATTCGCCTATAGTATTTTCGATTAACTTCTTACCATTTGGAAAACTATACAAAATTCTACACCAAATTAATCATTTAATGATTGCATACAGAGTGAAAAGATTTCTAAAGAAAAGAAAAATCAGCAACTATATATTTATTAATTCTTTCAATTTTCTTTATGATAATCTTGATAAATTATTAAAACCATCCTTAAATGTATACTATTGCGTCGATGCATTAATTAAAAGCGTTTCGTTAAAACATGGAAAACGGCAAGAAAAACTGGCCATGCAAAGGGTCGACACGGTTGTGGTGACATCCATGGCTCTGTTGGAAGAGAAAAAGGAAATTAATCCAAACTGCTTTCTTGTGGAAAATGCTGTTGACGTATCTCATATATCCAAAGTATTTGATGATATTAAAATCCATACATCTGTTTCATATTTCAAAAAACCGGTTCTGGGTTTTTTTGGAAATATCGAAAGAAGAATGGATTTCATACTGATTAACAATATCGCACGGAAACATCCTGAGTGGACTTTTGCTTTAGTTGGGCCAATCGAAAAAAAATACTTCCCCAGTGAAATCAGCTTTCAGGATAATGTGCATTTTGTTGGTGGACAACCATATAGTGTTTTACCCAATATTTTAAAAGGCTTTGATGTAGCATTGATACCCTATAAAAATGATAAGGTAAGTAAAACCATTTACCCTTTGAAAATTAATGAATACCTGGCTGCAGGAAAATCGGTTGTTTCAACCAATTTCAATGAACAGTTGACAGAGGAATTCGCGGATGTTATTTACTTTGCCAATAACCAGGACGAGTTTGAACAGGGAATAATTCAGGCATTAAATGCAGAAACGGGGAACTCTATAGAACAAAGAGTTAACAAGGCAAAACAGAATGACTGGAGTGACAGGGCACATCAATTTTCAGTAATACTGCTCAATGAATTGGACAGGGTTTCCAAAATTTAGGTTTTTATTAATTGTGGATTTAAGATTGTTTTTGTCAAAGGTCTTTTTATTGCATTAATTGCTTGAATTTAGTATTTATTAATTAAATACTTCTAAACAATTTGATAACCGGGCTACCATAATTTTTCAACATTTTTATTATTCATTTTCAAATCCCACCACAGGCATAAAACTAACAAGTTTATTAGCTTACACGAGTTGATTTCCATGTACCAAAACCATAAACCTGTCTTTTTCTGCATATTTTCAAATTCATTTATGAACTTTTCAACCATTTTTTTATTTAGGAACTTTGAAGTAAAATCAGAGCTTTTAATAATTTCATAAATAATCTTGTTGTGATTTTTATTCTTAAAGAATATTGTCAGAGGAATAAAACCACCCTGTGTTGCTCTGTCATTAATACTTTGTGGTAGTTTTGACCTAATATATTTTTTTTGCAGATGTTTTGCCTCAGTATTTCCTGTTAGAATTTCAGAATAAGTTCCTGTTATTTTGTATTTTCTGTCAATTTTTTTCAGGAAGTTATAAATATCAATATCAGCAAAAGGAAAGGTTAGAGGGCTTTCAAACATACGTGCCATTGCTGCCGCTTTAAATACAACTATTTCAGTTCCATCGTGCCGAAACACTTTAAAATAATAGGCTTTTAATAGTTTATCATCAAATTTTCGATCAGGTACTTTTTGTCCTTTCATGTATTCAATTTCAGGGAGTTTTATTCTATCTTTTGATAACCGGCTGATTTCAGTAGGATTAAACCCAAACGATTTGAATCTGTATGGATCAACAAACCGGGTATTTATAAATTGGGTTTTGAACAGAAAGCTGTTTTTTTCGAAAACCGAAAACTTCTGAAGTTTGCTATAAAGAGAAAAAAGTGGATACAAATGCATGTTTTTAATCCAGTGGTGCGCTGCAACGTCTTTGATATCACCGCCAAACATCTCATCACTGCCATCGCCTCCAAGAATAACATCAAAATTAAAAGATTTGGCTTTTGCCATTACCATATAATTGAGAATCAATCCGACTTCATGAAATGGATTGTTTAAAAACTCAACTATTTTTGGAATTTCGTTAAGTTCATCGCCATTAAGATTGGTTTCATGAAACTTGATATTATACACATCGGCCATGGCTTTTGATTTGTGTGTTTCATTCAACGGATGTTTTCCAAATCCAATAGTAAGCCCGTTTATTTCACCATCATAAATTGTGCGTATTGTGCGGGCAATCGATGCTGAGTCGAAGCCGCCGCTCATTAGCATACCAATATTACTCTTTCCGTCAATTCTTCTTTTTATCGATTTACTAACTATTTTTTCATATTCCGCTACTGCTTCATCAATTGTGATTGTTTCTGTATGAAATGAGTTGTGAAGATCCGTGTAATCATAGAAAGTTTTTTTACTAAAGCCATCAGAGCTATGGATAAGATAGTCGCCCGGGGGTAGGATATTGATGCTTTTTATTGCAGTTTCGGGAGAGGGAATATGACCGAGATGTAAAAATATCATCAGGTTTTCCAAATCGGCTTCAAAGTCGAAGTTTGTAAGTTTTTTAAAATTATCCAATTTGTCCGAAAAGAAATTTTCATTGTAAAAAACCGGCAATCCGGCTCCCATAAGGTCGCGTCCGATTACGGTTTTATCCGGTGAGATATAAACGAAGGTGAATTCGCCGTAAAAATGTTTTATTGATTCAACCCCTTTTTGATCAAAGGCAATTAGGAATGCCTCGGCAGGATTGGAAATTGATTTGCTGATTTTTAATTTATCCAGTGTTTCTTTCAGACTGTAAACTCTGCCAAAAACATACATGCTTTCATGCTGAGTTTTGAATGAATAATCTGCATTTAGCACAAAAACGCGTCTTTCTTCTGATTTATAGTCAGATAACTTTTTGTTGTTATATTCCGAAAGAAATGTCTCATCGTGAAATGCTCCGAAAATTTTTGTCTTCATTTGATAACAAGGTTATTAGTGAATAAATTATCTTTTAGTATGCCAATCGCACCAGAAACTGAAATTATTTTTATTTGATTAACTGAAATATTTATGACGGTGAAAGAGCAACATTTCTTTGGATGAATAAAAAGTATGTCTTTTTTATTCAATTTGACAAAATTATAAATAATAATTGATGAATTATCAGTATCAAAGTTTTTTCAGTAAAAAAATGTCTTTGTTAAACAGATTTTTCAGGTTCCAGGTTATTGAGTTAATATATGATTTAGTCAATGTCCATTTTTGTTTCAGAATTAATTCAAACAAATTTTTCGGGATGGAAATAAAAATCATGTACAACAATGCAAGAAAAAAGGTTATTCCATGAACATTTTTGCGTAAAAAAATAAACCTTCCACGATTCATGTAATATGTTTTTAACGGGCTATCTGTTCCGGTTGAAATAGATTCTTTATGATAAATCATCGAATTATGAACATAATAGATTTCGTATCCCGAATTTCGAATGCGTTCGCTCCAATCGAGTTCCTCATAATATAAAAAATAAACTTCGCTCATGAGCCCTATTTTATCAATTACTGTTCTTGGGACGAGCATTGCCGCCCCATGGTTATAAAAGGATTTCCAATCGCTGTCGTATTGCCCGTTTTCTTTTTCAAGCCAACCTCTCGCCATACATCTCATAGTAAACTTATTCATTTTATAATTTCCCGCCCATTGTATAATTTTTTTATCATAAAAATAATAGATTTTGGGTGAAACAGCTCCAACCTTTTTGTTGTTTTCACATTTATTTACTAACGGTTGTAAAAAATTCGTATCAACTTCGGTATCATTGTTCAGCAGTAAAATATATTTACCCTTTGATTTTCTGATCCCTAAATTATTTCCTCCGGCAAATCCGAGGTTCTTGTCGCTCTGAATAAAAATTATTTCAGGGTGTTTTTCTTTGATAACTGATGGGTCGTCGTTAGGAGATGCGTTGTCAACAACAATTATTTCAATGTTTGGATATGTGATTTTCCTAAGTGATTCAAGAAGTTCGCAAGTAACTTCGGGATGGTCATAATTTATTGTTATGATTGATACTAACGGATATTCGGAATTTTTCAATGTCATGATGAATAATTTTTATTTATAGCAATAAAACCCTGGTTAAGTAAATCCTCCTTATTATAAATTAGAGGCAAATGGGTTTCGGTGTTTATAAGTTTCCCTTCGGCATAATTTATTATTGCATGTCCTGCAGCAGTATCCCATTCGTAAGTTGGAGCAAATCTCGGATATATATCGGCTGAACCTTCGGCAATCATACACAGTTTTAAAGCGCTTCCCTTGCTGATATATTTAATTTCGCCATGTTTTCTGATAAAATTTTCAATAAATTTTTTTGTTGTTTCGTTTATATGCGATCTGCTAAGAGCAAAAACAGGCTTTTTATTTTTAATATCAAGAGGAATATGAACAGCATGTTTAAGAAAATCGGGGTTTTTTATATTAAAAATATTTTCTGAGACATTTTCTATTTTAAAAGAAGATTTCAGGTGTTCTGCTCCGAAATATATTTGATCAAGCACCGGAGAATAAATAACTCCTAATACAGGCTTCCGGTTTTGAACAAGAGCTATATTTACTGTAAATTCTCCGTTGCGTTTAATAAATTCCTTGGTTCCATCCAGAGGGTCAACGATCCAGAGTCTGTTCCAGTTTTTCCGTTCGGAATAGGGAATGATCTTTCCTTCTTCGCTTAAAACAGGAATACCCGTTTTGTTTAGATATTCCATGATTATTTCATTCGATTGTAGGTCAGCAACGGTTAATGGGCTTTTATCATCTTTCATGACCACATCAAATTGCTTATCGTATATTTCCAGAACTTTTTTTCCAGCATTGAGCGCTGCTTTTATCGCGAATATCATTAATGAACTTTCATCAAAGTTTTTTATCGTCATAATAATTGAATATTTATTT
>CBDUSJ010000218.1:0-5289 GCA_965369845.1 uncultured bacterium
TTTCCGATAAAAACCTATAACAGATTGATAATCATTTATAGTGTCAGGAAGTCTGAGTTTACCATGTTAAATAAAAGCTATGCTATTTCACAGGGTTTGCACTTTTATAATCTGTGTTAATCTGAGAAATCTGTGGCGAACATTAAATATGCCACTGATTACACAGATTAGCACAGATTTTTTTAATGTTTAAATAAAAAAGAAGTCCTTGCAATTTATTTAACAAGAGCTGTAAAAATCATTAATGAATTACCGAAATTTTTTCATTTATTCAATTTCTTATTTTATTTTTGTCAAAATATTTGTTTAACTTATTATTCCAAAATTATGAAAAAGCTAATTATTTCATTTGTTCTACTTTCTTTCTTTTTTGTTGATGTCAAAGCCCAGGATCAGGATACAACAAGGGTTAATCCGTATATGAAAAAAGAAAAACCACGGAAGGCTCTGGATAAGATGTATTTTGGCGGCACTTTCGGATTGTCGTTTGGCACATATACTTCTATAGGTGTTTATCCGCTTTTCGGTTATAAAATCACCCCGAAATTATCTGCAGGATTAGAACTCGGATATCAATACTTAGAGAATAAATATTATACACCAACAATTTCTTCGAGTAATTACGGAGCAAGTATTTTTACGCGATACCGTCTGATACCTGCAATTTATCTTCATGCCGAATTTAAGTATTTTAATTATGAGATACATTATCCTGTTGATAATAACACTAGCCGGCAATTTGTTCCGTTTCTTTGTCTTGGCGCCGGTTTTTCTCAGCGCGTTGGATGCAGCAGTTGGATATATGCCCAGATACTGTTTGATGTACTTAATGATCCAAATTCGCCATTTAGGTCAGGAAAACCATTTTACAGTGTCGGTGTATGTGCAGGGTTCTAAAAAAAGAAAGGCCGCCTCAATAAAAATATTTAAGGCAGCCTTGGAAATATAAATTTCCGGAGTTAGCGGGTCCGGCCGCTTCTAAAAAGAACTCATTAATCGATTACAACTTTTTTAATTATTACTTTCTCACCACTGATAAATTTCACGAAATAAATTCCCTTATCAAAATCACTAAGATCAAGCACTGCATTTTTCCTGATCTTTATTTTCAGAATTTCTTTACCCTGTGTGTTAGTTACAATTGTTTCAAATATCTGATCACAATCAAGAATTTCAATACTAAAAATTCCTTTGGAAGGATTCGGATATATCAAAACATTATTATGAACGGTTTCATCCACACCCATAGTCCCGGTTTTTATCGAAGAAATTACCGATAAACCGTTCGGGGCGAATTTGCCATCATATTGTGGCATGTCGTACGAAAACAAAACTTCCGGAATTATTTCCTTATTGGCTTGTGTATCGAAAATCTTAAACATCATCAGTTCACCGGAAGAAAAACCTTCGGTAATTTCTGTTGTCGGGTCATCGCCGAATACGGTCAAGCAATTGTCGTTAATTCCGGCAATTCCCGAACAAATCCCATCCGCAGTGAATGCGCCAAAATAACAACCGGAAATTGTCTGGTTGTTATCTATTACGTTTTGAGGAATTGCTATTGTGTGCGAAATATTAGTGCTGACAGGGTTATTCCATGTAGTCGGGTTAACAAAATTCTTATCTGTTTTTTCACCTTCCCAGCAAGGCATAAACATAAAATCATTATTATCCATTGTAGAATAAACATAAAACGACCTCCCCCGTTCAAGCACTTCAAGGGTTTTAATGTTGTATTGCGGCCACAGAACACGCCATCCGGCAACTTCCTTAATTATTACGCTTGACCACAGATTCCACGAGAAGAAATTTACAGCATCAAGGTCGCATTCTGCAATAATCGGAAGAATGTCCCATCCTTCAGAAATTGATCCCCCCTGGTCGCAATCGAGCGAAGTACCTTCAATTTCCAGTATAAACGGATTCTCTGCCTTTATTATATATCCTGAAAAAACATCCCATTGTGTTAAAGTATAAACATTTCCACCTGGCCAGAAAACATTTTCAAAATCCTGAAAAATTATCACATCGTCTATTACATCAGAAAAAATGTTACTAATCGTTGGATCGACTGGGATATACGCCGAAGAAATACCTGACCATCCCTGTGGCACTTCAATAGTTTGGGTAGCGGTTCCGATAGTAAAATAACCTTCAGAGGGAATCGGTTGAACCGTCTGATGGCCAAAACTGTCATCAGCAATGATGTATAGTTTTGCAAAAAATGTGGGAATCATCGGGAGCTGTACTTCTAATGGCCCTTCCGATGGCAGGTTCATCAGCATTTGCATACCCCCCCCTCCTTCTTCCGAGCTATACCAAAGAGCCAAAGATGTAAGATTGTTTTCATAAACAGCATAAGAAAGATAAATAAATTGCCCGGGGAGGTAATAAGAACCGGCTTCAGGACACCATGCCGAAACGCTGGGATTTTTGGTGTCCATATTAAAAAAGTTTGAATATCCGGAGAAATATTGCGCGGAAACAGAATTTACCATTAACAAAAAAAATAATGCATAAATATATTTATATAAAAATTTCATAATTCCTCCTTTATTTTAAGTTTGGATAATAAACACAACGAGCACTTTTTACATTATAATAAAAAGAATTGTATGACCGGCCTACTCTTGCATCGTTAAACTGCAGATACCAGTAATAACCTGCTTGAGACGACTTATATGTTGAAGACCAGAACCAAGCTGTTTCATTTTTACCAAGATATTCTTTGGTTGGATAACCGAGATAAAGGTATCCGCTACCGAGGGCGGTAAATCCACTTGAATTTGTTGCTCCGGAGTTGGGAGAAAGCCAGTGTGCAAAGCCTGTTTCTTTCATCCGGCCTCCTGCATCTGTGCCTGTTAATCCGTCTGCGCTACAGTTTACAGTCGTATCGAGTGAGGATGTAAGATTGCACCAGTCGCTGTCTTCCGGGATAAACCAGCCAAGAGGACATAAACCGCGTTTTTGTGTTTGATTATATTGATACTGAATGGCCTCGCCCCATATATATAATCCGCCGTAAATTTCACAGTTAGACGGGTCGTCGTCATAACAATATTTCTGGATTATTCCGTCGCTTTGTGCGTAGCCGTCAATAGGTATCTGTTCGCCAATATCCATGTTTTTGGTCATCCAGCAAAAGTCGCCAATCTGGACTGTAGGATAAATTTTACCATTTCTCATATCAAGAAAATCATCCCCGCAAGTGAGTGGCGCAAATTCAATCGTTACTTCATCTGAAGTTACTGTACAATCATTTGATATTTTCCATGCTAAAACATAAGTTTCGCCGGGATATCCGTAAAAACCCGTATTCGGATCATATTGATCAGCAAATTCGCCTAATTTGTATGAAGCATGTCCACTAACAATCACCCATTCACCATAGCCATAATCCGGTGTGTTTGCCTGTAAAACCGTATAATTACCTTCTGTAACACTTTGGTCGGGTCCGGCGTTGGAGGCTGAAGGTTGGAAATCGCAATTTTTCATACAGCGAACACTTCCAAAAGGATAAGGTGAAGCAGTCAGATTGACTAATTCTGCAGTTTCAGTGTTGTAATGTAAAGCCATTGCCGGTTTATTTGGGCTGGCTGTCATGCTCGATGTCCAAAAATAAGCAACTTTATTCAGGTCATAACATGAACTTGGCCCACCTAAACCGGTATTGTAACCTGTTCCGGAACCCAGCGCAGTATAGTGGCTGACATTTGTAGCGCCGGTATTTGGCGACGACCAGAAATCAATGTCTTTTAAACGTCCTCCGGCAAATTGATTCCCGCCGAAAAGATTTATCAAAACCTGAAATTCTCCATCAGTCGGAATATGAAAGCCGGTTGGACAAATTCCTTGTTTGCCCGGCACAGCCGTGCCGTAAAACATAGCTTCCCACCAGTGGTATAGTCCACCGTAAGTCTCACAATTTGCAGGATCATTGTCATAACAGTATTTCTCAATAACATCGCCTTGCCAGGGAAGAAACTGGTATTCGATCATTATACCTGCATTTAGATTTTCTTTTAGCCAGCATTGCCCGCCAATCTGAATAGTGGGATAATCTTTTCCCATGTATGAAACTATTGGCAAACCAGGACAGTGTTCTCCCATTGGAAAATATGCCCGTAATTGAATTCTTCTCTTGTTCCATTCACGACCGGGCAGATGAGCGCCAATGTCATAAGTAAAATACTTTCCAGACCCTGGTTCAACTCCGGGTCCATAGTCACCATAGCAAACACTATCAGGGATTATATACCATCCGTCAAAAATACCCTCCATGGTGAATGACGATTCAAAACCAATCAAATCGTAGTAAACGTCAACAATATTTGAACCGTCAACCCGCTGCTGTGCCTGGATGTTGTAAATCCGTCCCCTCTCCTGAGCCTGATTCGGTTGAGAGAAAAATATCAACAGAATCATCAAAAGGGGAAATAATTTTGTAAACTTTTCCATAAGCGTTAAAATTTTAGTGAATAAAATAATTTATTTATAAGTAATCAGCCGGCAGTCTGCCTGGATGAATATTATTTATTTCTGTTAGTTATATTTTAATATATTATTTTAATAATATCTCATGTACTTGTTTATATATTTTACAAATATACAAAAATATTTAAAACACCAAAATTTTTTTATTAAAAATGATAAATTCATTTATGCTAAATTTGCGCTAAAATTTACGATATGTTTTTTGAGGATACCTATAAAACAATAGAAAAAATATCCAAAGGACTTTACAAAGCTAAAGGCAGTAAATTTATTTCGTATGCCCTGCCCTGTGAAACCGAAGCACAGGTAAAATCGGAAATTGAGGTTCTTAAAAAAAAATATTACGATGCGCGTCATCATTGTTATGCCTACATTCTGGGGTTCGATAAGTCTGCCTTCAGGACAAACGATGATGGCGAACCTTCAGGCACTGCCGGTAAACCTATTTACGGCCAGCTTCTTTCGCATGACCTTACAAATACGCTTATTGTCGTAATAAGGTATTTTGGCGGAATCAAGCTTGGTATAAGAGGACTTATCAACGCATATAAATATGCAGCGCTGGATGCAATAGATAATGGCGGAATAATTACAAAAATTGTAAAGGATGTTTATGAAGTAAAGTTCGATTACGCCGATATGAACGATGTGATGCGTATTTTAAAAGAAGAGGAACTCGGGCAATTATCCAGTGATTTCCAAATGAAATGCTCAATAAGGTTTGCCGTAAGAAGAAAAAATTCGGAAAAGGTTTACAAGCGATTTGCAAGTCTTCGAAAAGTAAATATCAATTTT
>CBDUSJ010000219.1:0-5280 GCA_965369845.1 uncultured bacterium
TAGTGTTACACAGCCTTGAGGATAGTCGATTGATGGACTTGGAAAGTAAATGGGTTCAAGAATTGTTTCATAATTAAAACTCCCACCACCATTTGCTGTAAACCAATGAACGTTACTATAATAATCGGCTTCTACCAAGTCTTCAAAGTTCATTTCTTCACCTTGACAAATGGTTGTATCATTAATTAGTATGTCGATGTATGGAGCGGGGGCAACATTTATATTAAATGTACAAAAATTTGAACAATTACTAACGCTATCAATATAAGTATATGTTATTACAAATGTTCCGGGGCCATTAAGGAAGGGATCAAAAAAATTGTTTTCAACGCCGGTTCCAGTGTATGTGCCGCCTTCCGGTGTTGCTCCTGTCAGTTCAAATGGAGCAACACTTTCACAAATACTATCATAATTAGGGCATTCAGGTTCAGGTGGTAATGGGTTAACGGTAATGATGAATTCACAGAAGCTAGTACATACATTAACATCAGTGTAAGTATAAGTAATGATATAGTCTCCATCGCCGATCGATGGATCAAAAAAATAATTACCCATGTCTTCTGTAACTCCGGTTCCGGTAAATACGCCACCTGTCGGATTTTCACCTGTTCCGTTAAGTTGCTGCGGTCCTGCATCTATACAAACTTCAAAGTAAGAGGGACAGGTTACGACCGGTAATGGATTTACAATAAATATTAAGTTTGCTGTTGCATCATTACAAGGTGGTGTAGCATAAGCATTAAGTGTAATATCAACCGGGCCAAAATAAGCTGTATTAAGCTCAAAGATTAAACCATTCATTATACCGGCTTCCGGTGGAGTAATCACCCATTCAGTTGTTACTGCATTCAAAATTTCAACACCTGTAAAGTCAACAGTAAAGTTGTCGCCTTCACATTTATCCTGAGGATCTGCAGGCCAGTTATTGATTACGGCATCTTCGCATGGAGGAATTAGTGTTAAGTTTACGATGATATTTGCTTCACAAATGTAAGTGCTAATGTTGGTCACCTCATAAATAATATCAGTGTCAGAATCCCAAACTTGATAACTAAAGGTTAAACCTTCCTCTTCAGGGCAAAAGAAAAAAACTTCCAACGGCGCTTTCCCCCAGAAAAATTCCTCAACACCTCTGCATGAATTTGTATTAGTAGAGTCAAATGCAGCTACTTTTCCGTTTAGCACCGTTACATTTTCCATGGTAGCACTATTTACTAATACCAGCATTGAGTTTGGTGGCGGTGGGGAAACAATTTCCCACTCTGGATCACCTTCCAATTGAAATGTTGATAAACCATTAACAGCTATTGGATTTTGCCGGTGGAACGGCTCTGAGGGTAGGACATCTATTTTATTATTATTTGCTGCCGGGATAGCACCACTAATTGAGGTAATCAGGATCAATAATAACCAAACTTTTATACGCCAAGTACTTAAAAACATTTCATCCTCCTTTTTTCCTTTATTATCTTCAAAATAATTTGATTCAACTGTTAAATTCGTAATTTTATTAATAAAAATTTTCTCTAATCAAAATTAAAAACGACTGCAATTATAAGAAAAAAATTTTAACTATCAAAAAAAATTAAAAAAATTTTAATGATGAGTCCAGTATAAAAAGTCAGTCTAATTTTACCCTAACCCTTTACTGCAGAAGATAAAATACCCTTTCTCCTTACAGGAGAATTGGTTAGGGGACAAGGTGACGGGACGAAAATTCCATTTTTAAGAGATATTACCGAAATAGCCGCTGTTAGATAAATTCATTTTTTATATCATCGGGAAACTGTATCCTGCCGGCAAAATTTCAATCTGATAAAAACAGGATTGTGGTCGGAACAGGAAAAACTTTCATTTAACGTTTTGGTTTCAATAATTTTCATGTTTGGGGAAATTAAAAAATAATCGATTATCGTAGTTGGCGTTTCCCCTTTTTTATATGCCTTCTTTACGTTACGGTTAGTTGGAGTTGTGGGATCAAAAGCCCAGTTCCAGGCAGGAGGAAGAAAATTTTCATTAATATTTTTAAAATCATTTTTTACTGGAAAATCACCTGATGATATTGTTGAGGGATCAAAACACGGGGGATTCAGGTTCCAGTCGCCTCCGGCAACAATAAAATTTCCTTTTTCAAATTCATTAAGACAAACATTTCTTAGAAAATTCATCTGATTTTCTCTAAGACTACCATCGTCAAAAGCCGAATTATGTGTGTTGATAAGTACAAGTTCATTTCCGAAAATTGTTTTAAATCTTTGAAGAATAAAACAACGGTCGGGCATAAACAGATTTTTCGGCCAGGAATATTTTCCCGGGAAACTGTTACGGAAAGATAAAAATGATTTATACCTGCTTAAATTCATTAATCCGGAAACCACACGCCCCATCGGCTTTAAAAACGGAACAGGCACAAATTTCACATCATAATTCACAGCGAACACATTTTCAAAATCCGGCAGTGACCCGGAAATTTCTTCAGTTTCATTTTTATAATAACTTCTTTTCGAAAACTTGTCAACCTCCTGCAGAATAATAAAATCGGCATTATTATTTTGAGAGAGAAATTTTATAATTTCTGATAAACATCTTGTGAAATATTTTTTTTCGGGACGCACTTTCTTTCCACCATCATAAAAGAAGTTCATTTCGCATCCAAGCCCGGCATAACCAATGTTCCAAGTGAGAATACTTATTTCGGGAGCAGTTATGAGAGAGTCGGACGGGTTTCCCTGTACAGATAAACTTATCATATTTTCGGGTTTAAAATCAGTAAAAGAAAAATAGATAATAAAAATTATCGGAATTATCAAAATTAATATAAATAAACCCGTTATGATGTGTTTAATTTTTTTCCTCATTTTTTAAACGCCTAAAACCAAACCTTTTAAAAAAAATAACAAGATTTAATAATTTATTATTTTTGCCACGAAATTATAAATAAATTTCATAAACTTAAATATAAATATTTTGCCGATAATAGGATCTGTCATTAAGCGAGCTATTGAGCTGAGAAGTTTGAGTGGTAAGGAAAATCTTAAGGGTTTCGACGGAAACAAAGTTCAAAAGAATACACTGAAGAAACTTCTGCGCAAAGCCCAGTTTACTCATTTCGGTGAAGAATACAGATTCTCAGATATTTTACACTCACGTGATATAATTACCGAATTTCAGAATCGTGTTCCTGTTTTTGATTATAATACAATGTTTAAAAAATGGTGGTATAGGTCGTTGAATGGAGAACCTTATGTTGCCTGGCCGGGGAAAGTTAAATATTTTGCGCTTAGTTCAGGCACTTCGGAAGCGTCGAGCAAGCATATCCCGATAACAAACGACATTCTCAAATCAATAAACAGAACAAGTGTAAAACAGATATTATCATTGGCACAATATAATTTTCCTCCTGAATTTTTTGAGAAAGGAAAGGGAATACTGATGCTTGGCGGAAGCACTCATCTTCAGTTTAACGGCACTTATTACGAAGGAGACTTGTCAGGAATAACCACGAGTAACATCCCATTTTGGTTTCAGTTTTTTTACAAGCCGGGAAAACGAATTTCGAAAGAGCGTAACTGGGAAACGAAACTTGATGAAATTGTAAGGAAAGCCGTTAATTGGGATATTGGTGTAATTGTTGGCGTTCCGGCATGGTTACAAATTCTTCTGGAAAAGATTATCGGCTATTATCAGGTCAGCACTATTCATGATATTTGGCCAAACTTGAGTATATATGTTCATGGTGGTGTGTCTTTTGCTCCATTTGTTAAAGGCTTCGAGAAATTATTGGCAAAACCGCTAACATATATGGAAACCTACCTGGCCTCCGAAGGTTTTATCGCTTATCAGAAAAGGCCTAATGTTCATTCGATGCAGATGTCTTTGGATACAGGCTTGTTTTTTGAATTTATTCCGTTTAATAATTCAAATTTTGACCATGAAGGAAATATTCTTCATAAGCCCGAAATTATTACACTCAGGGATGTTGAGGAAGATAAGGAATATGCACTGCTTATCAGTTCAAATGCCGGTGCGTGGAGATATCTTATTGAGGATACAATAAAATTCACGTCAAAAAGGCTGAACGAAATTATAATCACAGGCCGCACAAAAAATTTCCTCAGTCTTTGTGGCGAACATCTTTCACAGGATAATATGAACAGGGCAGTTCAGATGCTTGGTGAAGAATTAAACGTCGAGATAAGAGAATTTACTGTTGCCGGTATTAAACATGGCTCTTTGTTTGCGCATAAATGGTTCCTTGGAACTGATGATTCGCTCGATCCCGGCATTGCCAGTAAAAAAATTGATAATTATCTTAAAACTCTGAATGATGACTACAGGGTAGAAAGAATTGCAGCGATTAAAGATATATTTGTCGAAATCATACCGTCAAAAATATTTTTTCAGTGGATGAAAGATCACGGTAAAGAAGGCGCTCAGAACAAATTCCCCCGTGTTCTTAAAAGTAAGCAATTACAGGAATGGGAAGAATATATTTATAAATTCAACAAGTAAAATTTAAAATAAACAGCCGGGAGTTTAAAAAAATCAAAACAGGAATTTTATGAACCCTTTTCTTGAAGGTGCGATATTAGGTTTAACGCTTGCGGTTCTTTTAGGCCCGGCTTTGTTTGCTTTAATTCAGACAAGCATTCATCGGGGTTTCAGGTCGGGCGCTTTGTTTGCTTTGGGAATTCTTACCAGTGATATTACACTGGTTCTTCTGTGTTTTGTTGGCTCTCTTCAAATTCTTAACGATGATTATAACAGACTTTTTTTCGGTATTATCAGCGGGTTTGTTCTTATCGGATATGGAATTGTGACTTCCTTGCGAAAAGTTGAGATTCAAAAGAATGGAAAGAATTTCACTACAAAAAAACCAGGATGGTTTACTTTTATTCTGAAAGGATATTTTCTGAATATTGCGAACCCTTTTGTTTGGTTATTTTGGATGGGTGTAACTGTAGGAGTTACGTCAAGTTATGGCGAGGAAACACATTCTGCTGTATTATTTTTCTCTGGTACGCTGGTTGCAATATTTGCTACCGATATAGTCAAAGTTTATATTGCCAAAAAGATCAAGAATTTATTAAGACCTGAAAAAATTAGCCACATGAATCAAATTGTAGGAGTGATATTAATAATTTTTGGCATAATCCTGATTGTAAGGACTGTGATTTTCCAATTCAATCTTATCTGATAAAAAACGCTTAAGAAAAATTTAGATCAGAATACGGGACAAATAGTCAAATAAATCAATAGTCCTTAATACAGCGCACCGAG
>CBDUSJ010000220.1:0-5273 GCA_965369845.1 uncultured bacterium
TCTAATATTGACTGACAGAAGAAAAACCGCATATAACAAAGGCTCAAAAACAAGCAGTCGGCAAGTAGAAAAATGAAACGAATTACAATAAAAATACAATAGTACAGACTGAAACATAAGTTGGGTAATAATGCCCGCCAGTTTTTAGCCTCGACCGTTATGTACTAAGATAAAAACAGGAAAATAAATGACAAAAAAGAATTTTATTCCACAAAAACTCCGTACTTGGATTGAGGCAAGAAAGAAATATCGATTGTCTCATGCTCAAATCCAAATGGCTCGTGAATTAGGAATGAACCCAAAGAAATTCGGCAGTTTAGCTAATCATCATCAAGAAACCTGGAAATTACCACTTCCTCAATTCATTCAGGAAATGCTTTTTGTATAAGCCATTTCCAAACCGGTTTAATAATTATTTTTTTCCTGTCTGTAACAATTTCATCTTCCTGGTTCATAGTGAGAATCAAGCCTTCGGGGATGTTTAAATATTGCATGGCCTCGTATAATCCGGCAGTCTCGCGGTGCCGGTTCTGATCATTCAAATCATAACAAACCTGGACGGCTTGGATATTTTTTGCAAAATCAATGGAGATAAAATCACACTCATTTTTATCCGAAAAATAATAAACCTTGTTTTTATCCGAAAGCGACTCAAATACCAGGTTTTCCAGAATCCTTCCTGAATCCCTGGTGAGTTTCATAGATATTTTTGGGATAAAGGCATGATCGGTAAGGTAAAACTTTTTGGCGCTGTTGATCTGTTTTTTTGGACTGTGGTCGAATTTGTTGACCACTTTTCCGAAATTGGTGTTTTCGAGATACTCGAGATAGTTTTTTATGGTTGTGTTGCTTTGAATGGTGGAATGTTGCATAAGCGACCTGAAACTGAACCTCGTGGAAAAATTGGATATCAAAAGCTGGTACAATTGTTTTAGCTGGAAAACATTCGTGATTTTGTAACGGATGGCAATGTCTTTTGTAACAATATCCTCATAAATACGGGTCAGGATTTCATCGTCAAGGTATTTGACAAATTCAGGCATTCCGCCTGTTAAAAGATATTTGTTGAATTTTCTTTGGAACAGGGCGCGTTTCCCTGTGTAGTACAAATCGTTTTCATCAATCTCTACTTTGTGAAAATCCAAAAATTCTAAAAAGTTAAATGGCCGGAGTTCAGTATCAACGTGTCTGCCTGTGAGTTTGGTTGAGATTTCGCGGCTCAGCAGGTTGGCATTCGAGCCGGTGATAAAAAACTTGTAACCGTCTTCGGTCAGTCTTCTCACAAATAATTCAAAACCTTCAATATTTTGCACTTCATCCAGGAAGAACACTTTCTGCTCCCCAAATAGTTCGATCAGTGTTTCATTAATTAAATTAAAATCTTGCGCCTTAAAATTCAGGAACCTTTCATCTTCAAAATTCACATAAAAGAAATCCTTATCGCGATAAACACTTTTAATGATCTGCCGTAACAAGGTTGATTTTCCTGTCCTTCGCATTCCGGTGATTACATGTACATGGGGCAGGTTCACTTTTTGGCTGATTTCCGTCAACACTTTTCGGGTTATGCCGATTTCCCTTTTATTAATGTTTTGACGCTGTTCAAGCAATATTTGCTTTAATAAATCTTTATTCATTTTTATTTTTGATTAATGGTAATGGACAAAAATAGTAAAAAATGATTAATGGCAATAATCAAAAATAATTTTTTAATCTAAAATATCCTTTTTAAGATTCATAATTTTTTGAGTATGGTCCGAATCATAATCGAAAAGCATGTCGCCGGTGTTTTTAAACATTTTTACGAAATTCAGGTCGTACCAGATAATGGCTTTCCCCACTCTGACCCCTGACAAAATATCGACCTGGGCATCCCCATTTTCGAAAGTAGCAATTTTAATTTTTGAGTTGTTTTTCACTCTCATCATATCAAAATAAACATCCTTATTATTATCGGTTTTTACAGTAATAATTCCATCGGAGTTTTTCAGGAAAATAATTCTCCCGATGTTTTTGTAAATGGAGGGCGACTGGGTTTTAAATTCGGAGTTATGTTTGTTTAGCGTTTCCTGTGCATCTTTTCCGGGTATCGAGATGCCGCTGTTTTTAACCAAATTAACAACAGCAAACAGGCCTGCAATAGTTTTTTCATATTCTTCATTTATCAAACGGTCGTTTTCTTCTTTTATGCTGATAACCGGATTAAATTCTCTGATCTCGTTAAAAGTCAATTCCATCTGGTTAAGGCCTGTGGTGCGGTTGAATGCTCCGGCAACAAATATTTTTCCGGATTCGTCGAGTGAGATGCCGTAATTGTTAAAATCGTTGTTTTCAAAATAAAGATTGGTTGAAACGTGTAAACCGTCTTTATCGAAAACGGCAACAAAATTCAGAAAAGTCTGCTGGTCGATAGTGTCGATCCCGACGCGGTTTGCCCAGAGGAAATTTCCCGAAGCATCGTATTTAGTTAGAAACACATCGGGAGCAAGTCCGGTTTTCAGAGATAAGTTATCAAAAGTTATTTCTTTCTCAAACGAGCCTGTGATGAATGTGTTTCCGGTTTCATCCACCGAAAGGCTGTAAGCGTAAGCGCTGCCTTCGCCGCCGGAAGAGTTAAGCCATAACGGCATCATATTTTTGTCCATTTTAGTAATAAATACTTTTGGTTTGCCATCGGAAAAAATGCTTTTATTTCCGAGTTTAAGCTCATCGGTAAAATAACCTGTGATATATCTGTTGTCTTCATCAATAAAAATATCATGGCGGTTGTCGCCTCTGTTCCCGCCGGCAGCAATTATGTTCTGCCATATATTTTCCTCGATAATGCCTTCCGGATAAGCGTTGCTTATTTCAACTATTTCGGCCTGCATTTCTGCGTATTGTGGCATGGCTAAACCAACAGGCGCATTAATGAATGTCGGGTCGGCAATAGTATATTTTCTGTCGTTGAACATAAAATAATCGCCTTCGGTTTCTTCTGTAAAATTTATTGCCGTTGCAATATGTCCCGGATAACTCAGGCCGATAACATCAAGGCCAAGCAGGTTTTTAATAAGGTAAGCGAACAATACCGACCTATCCTCACAGTCGCAATACGGATAATAAAACGCCTCCTCTGCAAAGAAAAACTTTTCATATCCAAACTGCTCCTGATCGGTTTTATAACCGAATGAAGTCTGAACTAAATTCAACAAAATATTGGCGGCTTCCAATTCCGTTTTGCCCTCTGTCAGAGGCACAAGATTTGACGTTAACGATTCTTTAGTGTAAGGCGAAACCGCAGCGTTGAAATAAACTTTAATATCGGCAAGAGGATAATCTTTATAAAAATTTATTATTTTATTGTTGTAGCTGATAGTAATGGGATATTTGTTTTCCCTGTAAACAAAATTAATCGACTTGTCGAGGATTTCTTCGCCAAGCGAAATCGGATGGTAAATATTCAGATTGAGAATTTTTTCGGCTTCGGGAAAATCTTTTTCATAAGTAAATAGGTTTTTTGTTTCACCTTCAAGCATGTAATAATTCATATTGTTGAGGGTGAAGAAATTGACTCCGTAAAGCTGGTTTGCAGATGGAAGCAGAAGAAAAATTTCATTTTCCAGATAAGCCACTTTGGTTTTATAACCAGAACGAATAAGCAAAAACCAGGTGAGCAGGATTTTTGAATTTTTATGACTGTCGATGATTTTTTCTGCAGTTTTTTTCAGCAAAAGATAATAACCCCAGTCGTTCAGGTTCATCAGGCCTTTGTAGTAGAACAGTTGTTCGATAAGGTGGTTGTAATTGGTTTCACTTAAATCGTTCCAGAATAAGCTGATATTATCTTCGTTGACCTCTCCTGCAATTTTTTGCTCCAGATTTTTATCAAAGTCGAAAATTACGGGATAGCCGTAAAAATCTATTTCTTTTGAATTTTTCGGAAATTTTTCAGGTTCGGTTTTTTCAATCCGCGGCAGTATTGGCTTTTCAGGAACGCCTGATTCAATTTTAATTTTTGGCGTCAAAACAGGAAGGCTTTTAGGCGGTTCGGGTCTTTCAGATTTTTTATAAACAGGCGCAACATCAGGTTTAGGTTCTTCCGGCGGTTCAATTCCACGGAACATATCAAATTCTTTCCAGCGGTTTTTCAGATAATCCGAAAATTCCTTATCCATATTTTTCACATATTCATCAAACTCACCGGCAAGTTGCTCTAATTGTTTCTCGCGTTCTTCCTTAAATTTTTCAAATTGTTGTTGTTGCTTCTTTTTGTATTCTTCAAAAGTCTGGGCGCGGACAACCGAAATGTCGGCAAGACTAAAAACAAAAATCAGGAAAATAATGCTTCTAACTTTTTTTTTCATAATTCTCAGGTTTTATTGATGAAAAATTTATTCGCTTTCAACTTATTAAAATAATGATAGTTTAGTAAAAATGGCTTTGAATTTTTCGGCAGCTAATATACAATAAAATATTTTATTAAAATTCATAGAAAACCTTCCGGGGTGATGATATCACTTTAAAAAAACGGTTTGTATTAAAAGTGAAATTTGTCTCACGGACTTTGTTATCAATAAGCTCCACAAGAGCAGTATCAGTGTCTGAAAAATATTTTACTTTCATATCTTAATCATCCTTAAATGACTTGTCAAAAAACGCATTGTTTATAGTTTCGCCATCCTTTGTTAGCGTTTCGTTTTCTTCTTTCTTGCGTTGTTAGGGTTTTTATTTGTTTTCTTGTCCAACATAGGTTTTAGATACAAATCCTTTGCTATATTTAAACATCATAATAACAAGTGCCAGACCGTAAATTATTTGCCTCATGTTTGCAGCAATGTTGCTTGGCATACCTACAAATCTTAATGCTTCCGGCAAAATAATTAAAACGGCTGCTGCTATTGCCGAACCCCAAAGATTTCTCATTCCACCAATAATTACAATTGATAAAATGAAAATTGACTCATCCACTGTAAAGCTTGTTGGGTCAATATAGCTGATGTAATGGGCGTACAATACACCCGGGATTGCAGCAAACATTGCCCCAAAAGTAAAACTAACAACTTTTGCCTGATAAACTTTTTTCCCCAGACTTTTAGTAAATATTTCATCTTCGCTCAGCGCTATCAGAATCCGGCCAAAAGGTGATCTGGTGATGTTTCTGAGAATGTAGAAAACCAGTGCTGTTAAGATTAGGGTTAAAATAAGAAAAGATATTTTGCTGCTAATCTCAAATCCCAAAATTGAAATAGCCGGAATACCGGGAATTCCGAGCGGGCCATTGGTTAAATCCA
>CBDUSJ010000221.1:0-5248 GCA_965369845.1 uncultured bacterium
ATTATTGATAAAAGGAAAAGATATTTTTGGAAGAAAAGTATATGGCGCCGGCGATGCCATCAGAATAGGCGAAGGTACAAGCGCTGTTTTAAGGGGAAAACAAGTTGCCTTTGAAATCCTCGGGGAGATGAATGCAAATTATGATTATGCTCAGTACCTTTCAACATCAAAAGATTATATCGATTCGCAGCAAACCCCCAAACGTGTTATTGAGGAGCCTTTCAAGCCATCAAAGGAAAGGATGGAACAAAAAGGTTTTGTGATTATCGACTGCCTTTACGGTTTTGCCTGTAACCCCTGCGAGTTTTCCTGTCCTCATAATGCTATCACCAAAACATCTACCAGTTCTGTGCCGAGGATAGATTTTGATAAATGTGTCGGTTGTATGGAATGTGTTTACCAGTGCCCGGGACTTGCAATTTTTGGATATAACCTGAAAAAAGACCGGTTGTTTCTCCCGATAGAATATGAAGTTGAAGAAAAATCTGAAGTTTATCTTGTCGATAATAACGGGAAAAAACTCGGAGAAGGTATTATTGAAAAAATCCTGAAAAAGAAAAATAAAACAAATATTGCCAGGGTAAAATCTCTTGATATTCATGGTGAAAAACTTATCAATGTCAGGGGATTTATTGTAAAAGAGAATTATCCCGAAAAGGTTATGCTGAAGAAAAACATACAGAATATTAAATCCGAAACTTATATTTGTCATTGCGACGATGTAAAACTTGACGAAATCCTCGAAGTTATTGGCGACCGTAAGTTTATTTCGGTTGATGAAGTAAAACATACAACACGTCTTGGAATGGGCGCATGTCGTGGTAAGAGATGTATCCCGAGGCTTAAACAAACCCTTGCCGTAACAGGCATTTCGGTGGTTGGCGAGCCTACCCCACGTGGCCCCCTTTCGAACCAGGTTTCGCTTGGTGAGCTTTATCCAAAAAAAGTACACGAAAAATTTATTACAAACACAAGCAATAAATCCCCCCAAAAAATTGAGGTTAATTTGCTTGTTGCCGGAGGTGGTATTGGTGGAAGCGCCCTATTCAGGTATCTTGCCGAAGCAGGTATGGAACCCCTGCTTATAAATTATGGCAGGGGAGCATCCTGGCGCAACATAGCAGGCGGCCGGCCTAATTTCAGCCTACCCGAACTGTCGGACATTGCTGAACAAAATCTTGAAATATTCAGGGAATTACAAGAAATTAATAATATCGATTTCAGACCTATCAATTATGTAACTTTTGCACATGATGAAACAATGTACAAAGCTCTTGAAGCCTCGATGGCATGGTCGGATGCTTATATGATCGAACCGTCAGATTTCGGTAAAGAAATATCCCCGTTTTTTAATAAGAAACTTAAAACATACCAGGCCGCTCTCATTACAAAAAATTGCTGGCAGGCAACACCGGGTAAGGTTGTTGATCTGATTCGCCAGATAGGCATCAAAAAAGGTGGAAAAATATTGGAAGATTGTAAACTTATTGATGTTCGTAAAAATGGTAAAACTTACATCGTGCTTGTTCAAACACACGATAAGAAATATATTGAGTACCATGCCGAAATTTTCATTAATGCACTTGGCCCACAAGGTGATAAGTTTGCAAAAAAACTTGGTATCGAAACGGGAATTTATCCGGTTAAACACCAGGCTTTCATAACACGCCGCATGCCATTACTGGGAAAAGACGGAATACCTCTTCCGATGCTTATCGACCGCAGAAAGTATAAAGGATTTACTGCCGTTTACGGTCAGCAGCTTGGCGAAACAGGCCAGATAATAGGATGCGCATCGCCGCAAATTGAACCTTTGGAAACTGATAAAAACCTTAAAATTAACTCAAAAGATTTTCTTGAGATAGTTTCCGAAATATTTGTCGATTGGCTTCCCGAATTATCATCGGTAGGTTTCCAGGCAATATGGGCGGGTTATTATGTAGAACCAAGAATGATACTTGATATTGAACACGGCTTATTTATCGGCTTGCGCGGACAGGGATTTATGCTCGGACAATATCTTGCAAAATTGTATGTCGATAAACTTATAGGAAAAAAGGTTCCGGCCTATTTCGACCGGCTTACACTAAAAGGCGATGGTTTGCTTGAAAAAGCATTTAAGTAAAACCGTCTGAACGCTTTTATGAGAAGTTAATTAATCCATGCAAGGCCGACATTAATCCCAAAATATGATATCGGATCATAGTTTTTAGTTTTAAAGCCGTAATTATATTTTACGTTCACCATAATACTAACGCCTCCGCCGGTAGGGATCATTACTCCAATTTCAGGATTCAGGCCAAAATGCCAAGACTTATCGGAGAACGCATATAATCCTACATCTTGCCTTTGATAAACATAATATGTTCCTACTCCAATACCGGCATAAGGCGTAATTTTGTCGCCGTTTCCGTAATAATAATGTGTGTTAACAAATATAGGGCATGTATTAATGTAACGATACTGTGTTCCGGTAAGAGTTATATTTTCTTCTGTAACAGTTAACTTGTCTATCTTTTCATAAAAAACATTCCAACTAATACTTCCACCAACAGTAAGATAATCGGTAACATATCCTCGTCCGTCAACTCCAATACCACGGAAACTTGATTTACTGATAAAATCTTTTGTGTCATTCATTGGGAACGACATATTGTAAGTTAACGACCATAGTGATGAAGATTGGCTGAACCCGGATACAGTAAGCAAAATAAATAATGTTATAAAAAATATCTTTTTCATAATTCTACATTTATTATAAGGTTATTTTAATTGGATTTATTAATTAAGATTTAGATACTGTGATTGATCGAAAGCCTGGTTGATATTATATTCCAGACGATTTTCCATGTTTGGTGAAGAACTCCCGAGCAAGCCGTTAATAGCTCCGAGCCAGATAATTGGAACTTTCTTATCATCGTCGCCTGTTGCGTGTTTTGGATCAGTCATGTGCATTATTAATGTTCCTGTAGTATAGCTGTAAATATATGTTGGCCCCCATGGATAACCCGGATACCAAGGGTAGTAATATTTATAATAAGGCCAGTACCAGCCCCAACCCCCATACCAACCCCAGTAATAGGGATAATAAGTATATGCATAATAGTTTTTTGAAGCCATTGCTGATACAAGAAATATTACATCAGGCGGATTACTTTCAGGGTCAGTTTCCTCAACGTATCCGTAATTAATAAGATTGGTTTTTACCAGATCGAGGATAAAATCATCGTAATCTCTCGATATATCAACATTATTGTCCGGATCAACAGTGTCCTTAATGTGAACTATTGAATCGGGCATTTTGAATGTTTTCAGCGTTTGAAAATCCATTGAGGTATCGTAAACAGTTGTTACAAGATCAAGATCCTGATATGAAACAGTATCGCTGGGATAACATCCTGTAAGGTAGGTTAATGATACGATTAGTAATATAACTACCGTTGTCAGTTGAATTTTTCTTTTCATAATTTTTAAGATTTATGATTAAATTTGTTAATTAACGCAAAGTCCACCTTAATATTGCTGATAAAATGAATGTGCAAATATATAACCTTTTTAATATCCGAAATCATAATACATTCCAAAACCAAAAACGTCATCTCTGATAACTGAACCATCGTGGTTTTGGCTTTCATCGAATTTAATCTCAATAAACACGTGGCTTGTATTGACGAAAAAATAGCTAAGACCAATAACAAAATACTTGATATTATAATCTCCTTCATAATTTTTATCCGGTTCAAGATAATTGAGACCGGCGAGGACATGCCAGTTTTTGCAAAAATTATATCGGCCAAATAATTCCCAGCCTTGCCCGCTAAACCATACATCTTTATTATCTTTTTCGTGATTTTTAAAATTGGTGTAAATTGTGCCTAAATAAAATTTTGTGTTTTCATACTTTATGCCAAATATTGCAGCTTCATCACCCTTTTTAGGTTGGAAATCCTTCGGGTTGTCGATACCGTCACGCACTTGATTGTATGCCGCCCCAATTGTAAATCCCATTATATTTGTTAATAATAATCCCCCCCCAAAAGAATCGAATCTTTTAGATGGAAGTGTATCTATTATATTCCTGCTTTGCATTTGTAAACCAACAGACAGGTGTCGTAAAACAATGTTATACTGAAAAGCGTTTGAAGCCCTACCCGTACCGGAAATCCCGCCGTCGGTTCCGGCAGCGTAGGTTCCGGAGGCTTCTCCGCCAAAAGCATTAAATTGATCGGTAAAAACACCAACCATATAATAAGGCGACCATTGTTTTCCCCATGTAAAGCCGCCGTATTTTGTTTTGATACCAAGCAAGCCAATGCGTGAAGTGAAAGCATTATTGATTTCCTGAACCGATCCGCCGGGGTCGCCACTAAAATCAATTTTTGTCATATTGCCAACCATTCCCACACCAACCTCAAGCTGTGCAACAGCTTCTATGCCTTTTGTTATTTTCATTTTACCGTTAATACCAAGCCGTGATGTATTCCCCTGGACACCAAAATTCTTATTTGTGGCAATTCCCATGATGAACCTCAGGCTTCCGTAAAAAGTAATATGTTCTTTTATAATTTGCGGAATAGTTTTGGAGGAATCCGAACTACTTGGTTTTTCCCCGGTAAGGGTTTCATTTTTATCTACAAAATTATCCTGCCAACCGTCGGAAAACGACATTCCGTACGATAAGCTAAAAACAGCAAAAAGAATAAGAGAGATAATTGTTTTTTTCATTTCCATGTAATTATTTGGTAAAAGTTATATATTAATTGCTATACGTAATTAAGATACAGAATTTTCAAATAGCGTTAATCACAACAAAAATAAAAAAATTCATATATTCACCAAAAAAAATAATTTTGCATCTATAACGGCCACGTAGTTCAAATATCAAGCCTTTATTAATTTGGTGCTACCATGAATTTAATGGAGAAATGATAAAAGGTAAATCCATCCATACGGACTTGCTTCGCTTCGTATGGACTTCTTTCAGTCGTTGGAATATCCATACGGATACATACGTACTAACTTCGTGTCGCTTCTTTCAGTCGTTGGAATATCCATACGGACTCCTTTCAGTCGTTGGAAAAATGGCAGGAACAACCCACCATTCCATCATTCCATCATTTCAATAAAAACACTTTGCCCATTAAAATAACAGTAGAACCATTAATTTTAAGTATAAAAAAGTATCAATTTTTGGGCATCTTTCATAACACCTCAAAAGTAGTTAACAAATTTTGATTATAGGGTGTTT
>CBDUSJ010000222.1:0-5217 GCA_965369845.1 uncultured bacterium
AACCTGAAACCTGAAACCTGAAACCTGAAACCTGAAACCTGAAACCTGAAACTTGAAACCTGAAACCTGAAACCTGAAACCTGAAACCTGAAATCTGAAACCTGAAACCTGAATCCTGAATCCTGAATCCTGAAACTAAAAAGATGAACGCAACAGAAATTTTTAAAAAGGTAAGAAAAATTGAGATCAAGACACGGGGACTGTCAAACCAGATCTTTTCGGGACAGTATCACAGTGTTTTCAAGGGAAGGGGCATGGCATTCAGCGAAGTAAGGGAATACCAGTACGGCGACGATATCAGAAGCATCGACTGGAATGTTACTGCCCGTTTCAACCACCCGTTTATAAAAATCTTTGAAGAAGAAAGAGAACTGACAGTAATGTTGCTTATCGATGTTAGCGGGTCGAACGATTTTGGAACTAAAAAAGAAATGAAAGAAGACCTGATAACTGAAATAGCTGCTGTGCTTGCTTTTTCGGCAATTCAAAACAATGATAAAGTCGGCGTGATATTTTTCAGTAATAAAATCGAAAAATTCATCATCCCTAAAAAAGGCACTTCACATATCCTTAGGATCATTCGCGAACTTGTCGATTTCAGAACAGAAAACCAGGAAACCAACATTGCCGAAGCTCTCAGATTTTTAACAAACGCCATTAAAAAACGTTGCACTGCTTTTGTTATCTCCGATTTTATCGACAAGAAATTCGATAAAGCTATGCAAATAGCAAACAACAAACATGACGTAATTGCAATCAGAATTTACGACACAAGGGAAGAAGAATTACCGAATATCGGACTGGCAAGGTTTAAAGATGCCGAAACAGCAGAAAAAATATGGGTAGATACTTCAAGCACTGAAACAAGAAAAATTTACCGCGATTGGTTTATCAGTACCGAAAATTATCTGAAAAAAACATTTCTGAAAAGTGGTGTTGATGTGGTAAAAATAAGAACCGACCAGGATTATGTTAAACCATTAATAAATTTGTTTAAAAAAAGAGAAGCTCGTTTTTAATACAAAAAAATTCGTTCGTAAAAAATAAAATGAAAATAATACGGCCATTAATATTGATCCTTCTTTTTACTCATATAATCATCTTTAGGCTAACGGCTCAGGATGTAAAAGTTGAAGCCGGCCTCGACACAAATGAGATCCTGATTGGCGACCAGGTAAATCTTAACCTGCGCTTGTTTATTCCGGATAATTATAAATTTGAATGGCCCTGCTTTGGCGATACACTGACAGAAAATCTTGAAATAGTAAAAAAATCGAAAGTCGATACAACTGAATTAAGCAAAAATTTACTTGAAATAAGCCAGACTCTTATACTTACAAGTTTCGATTCGGGGTATTACGTTATCCCTCCGGTGAAAATTAAATATGCCGAAAGTGGTGACACTACAATAAATATTGTTGAAACAGAGCCTTACTTGTTAAATGTTTTTACTGTTAAAGTTGATACAACCCAGGCTATCAAACCAATTAAAGGTCCGATAAAAGCGTCATATACTTTCAGGGAAATACTGCCATGGGTTTTGCTTGGCATAATATTAATAATAGTTACCGGTCTTGTTATTTATTATTTCAGACGAAAGAAAAAGAATTTGCCGGTGTTCAAACCAAAGCCGAAGCCCAAACTTCCGCCATACCAACTTGCTTTGACCGCTTTGGAAAAATTACGGAAAGACAAGCTCTGGCAACAGGGCCTTATTAAAAATTATCACACCGAACTAACCGATATTATCAGACAATATATTGAAGGAAGATTCGGAATAAATGCTGTTGAAATGACTACATGGGATATTCTGAATGCCATTAGAAAAATGAGTATCGATAAAAATAATAAAGAGCAACTAAAAGAAATACTTGAACTTGCCGACATGGTAAAATTTGCAAAAGCCAAACCACTGCCGGCCGAGCATGATCAAAGTATAAATGATGCTGAAAAATTCGTCAAAAATACGAAGAGGGAAAGGGGAAATTATAAATTAGAAAGTAGAAATTAGAAATTAGGTGATCGGTGATCGGTGATCGGTGATCAGTAATTTCAAATTAGTAACATTAACACATAAACAATCTTGAATTAGAAAATAATGTTGAATAATTTTAATAATATTGAATTTTTAAATCCCGGATATTTATATCTGCTTTTGCTAATCCCGGCATTAATAGTGTGGTATTGGTTCAGACAGAGTAAAAGCAAAGCAGATATACGGATTTCATCGACAGGGCCGTTTTCCGGGACAAAAAAAACAGCGCGTCAATATTTTTATCATTCGCTTTTTGTTATACGAATACTTGTAATTGCTTTAATTATTCTGGCACTTGCACGCCCTCAATCAAGCTTGAGCAGGCAGGACGTTACTATCGAAGGGATAGATATAGTAATGGCAATTGATATTTCAGGAAGTATGAGAGCCGAAGACCTGAAGCCAAACCGCCTTGAAGCTGCCAAACAAGTAGCATCAAAGTTTATCGACGGACGCCCCAACGACAGAGTTGGCTTGGTTGTTTTTAGTGGCGAAACTTTTACCCAGGTACCTTTGACAACTGATCATACCGTTTTGAAAAACATGTTCAGAGAAATAAAAAGCGGAATGATTGAAGATGGAACTGCAATTGGCGATGGCTTGGCCACAGCAGTAACACGGCTGAAAGACAGTAAAGCCATCAGTAAAGTGATAATCCTTCTTACCGATGGTGTAAACAATATGGGAGCGCTCGATCCTTTGTCGGCAGCCGAAATTGCCAAACTTTACGGGATAAGGATTTATACTATTGGTGTGGGATCGCTTGGTACTGCGCCTTACCCTGTCAATACCGCATTTGGAGTACAATATCAAAATATGGAAGTTGAAATAGATGAAGACCTTCTGAAAGAAGTTGCCAGCCTGACTGACGGTAGATATTTCAGAGCAACAAACAACAAAAAACTTGAAGAGATTTATCAATATATTGATGAACTTGAAAAATCGAAAATTGATGTAACTGAATTCCACAGAAAAAGCGAGGAATTTATCCCGCTGGTTCTGATTGCTCTTGGACTTTTTATTCTTGAAATTTTGCTGAAAAATACAATTTTTAAAACGACTCCTTAGTATGGAGAAATTAGAAATTGGAAATAACAGATAAACTAAAAAACTACTTATAATGCAGATGTTAAAATTTGCCGAGCCGATATTTTTCTATTGGTTGTTGTTAATACCGGTTTTTATTCTCATTTTTTCACTGATGCTTTCATGGAAAAAAAGAGCGCTAAACCGGTTTGGCGAATATTCGCTTATCAGAAAATTAGCACCCGACACATCGAAAAACAAACTTATTGTTAAGTTTTTTCTGTTGATGCTGGCTTATATTTTCCTGATTATCGCATTAGCAAATCCGCAGATTGGCTCAAAACTCGAAAAAATTGAACGCAAAGGAATCGACCTGATATTAGCTGTGGATGTGTCGAACAGTATGCTTGCGCAGGACATTAAACCCAACCGTCTGCTAAAAGCAAAACAGGCAATTTCAAAACTCGTTGACAGGCTGAAAAACGACAGGATAGGTATCGTTGTTTTTGCGGGAAGAGCTTACACCCAATTACCAATCACGACGGATTATTCTGCTGCAAAGCTTTTTCTCTCTACGATAAATACTGATATTGTGCCTGTTCAGGGTACTGCTATTGCTGATGCCATCGACCTTTCCGTGGAATCATTTGACGAAAACGATCACAATAAAGCCATAATAATTATTACAGATGGCGAGAACCACGAAGGTGATGCCGTAGAAGCAGCAAAAGCTGCCGCCGATCTTGGAATTTATGTTTACACGATCGGGATGGGACTGCCGGAAGGAGGGCCTATACCGGTCTTCGATAAATACGGCAACCAGACAGGTTTTAAAAAAGACCTTAAAAAAAACACGGTAATCACTAAACTGGATGAAACAATGCTTCAGCAAATTGCAACAGCAGGCGGCGGTAAATATATGAGGGCAAGCAACACCCAGGCAGGGCTTGATAAAATATTTAATGAAATAAATAAATTGGAAAAAACTGAATTTGAATCCCGGATGTTTTCCGATTATGAGGATCGTTTTCAGTACATGCTTGCGCCGGTATTGTTTCTTATCCTTATCGAATTGTTTATCTCTGAAAGAAGAGGGAGAAGATTTAGAAACGTAAACCTTTTTGGTGAAAAAAGAAATTAAAGGAAAATGAAAAAATATTATTTAATAATTATATTGCTCTTCGGCTTTTTGAGTTTATGTTTTGCACAAAATGAAAACAAATATATTAGGAGAGGCAACAAATTGTATGAAAAAGGCGATTTTAAAGAAGCTGAGATCGATTACCGGAAAGCTTTAGAAAAAAACAATCAATCGGTAAAAGGAGAATTTAACCTTGGCACAGCAATGTACCGGCAAAAAAGCTATGAAGAAACCGTTAAATTGTATGAAAATTTATCGCATCAAAAAACCGCTCCGGAGCAAAAAGCAAAAATCTATCATAATCTTGGAAATACTTTTGTTGAGATGCAAAAATATCAGGAAGGCATCGAATCTTATAAAAACGCTCTCAGACAAAATCCTGATGATCCCGACACAAAATATAATCTTGAGTATGCAAGACAAATGATGAAACAACAACAGCAGCAACAACAGCAGAAAAACCAGGATCAGAACAAGGATCAAAATAAGGATCAGAACAAAGATCAAAAACAAGACCAGGATAAAAAGGACGAAAAAAAGGACAAGCAGGATCAAAAACAAGATCAACAAGAGCAGCAACAGGACAGAAAGCAGGATCAGCAACAAAACCAGGATCAACAGAAAAGGCAGCAACCTCAAACGAAACAAATATCTAAAAAAGACGCTGAAAGAATGTTGCAGGCATTGAAGGATAACGAAAAAAAAACACTGGAAAAACTGAAGTTTGAAAAAATGAAAAGCGCAAAACGGAAAAAAACAGAAAAAGATTGGTAAATTAATTCTGATTTTCGTTTCAATAAACAATTAATAAATATATTTACAGTTAAAATATCTGAAATACAGGAATGAAAAAAATTGTTTTAAACCTGGCTGTTTTATTAATGCTTTTTTCAGGGCAGATCAACGCTGGTGAAATCCGGTTCACGGCAGCGGCAAAATCTGCCGTGAGGGTTGGCGAACAATTTCAACTGACATTCCAAATTAACGCAGAAGGAACAGGATTCAGAGGCCCGTC
>CBDUSJ010000223.1:0-5215 GCA_965369845.1 uncultured bacterium
GTTTCCCATACGGGCTAACTTCGTGTCGCAGGTTTCTGGTTACTGATTACTGATTACCGATAACCGATTACTGATCTTGACTGCCGACGACTGAAAGGAGTCCGTATGGACTGCCAACTGATTATTAAATAAAATAGCTAATAATTAAATAATTATAAAAATGGATTTTGAATTAACCGAAGTGCAGCAAATGATCCGGGAAACGGTCAGGGATTTTGCTGAAAGAGAAATTAAACCAATTGCAAAGGAGTTGGATGAAAAGGCTGAATTTTCAGTTGACCTGACAAAAATGATGGGTGAGTTGGGCCTTTTCGGAATGTACCTTCCCGAAAAATACGGAGGTCAGGATATGGACACTTTATCCTATATTATTGCCGTAGAGGAAATTTCCCGTATTGATGGTTCGCAGGCTGCTACCCTGGCAGCGCATAACTCGCTGGGTATCGGTCCTATTTATTACTATGGCACAGAAGAACAAAAAATGAAATATCTTCCGTTGCTTTGTACAGGAGAAGCTCTTTGGGGTTTCGGGCTTACCGAACCTGACGCAGGTTCCGATTCGAGAGGAACAAAAACAACAGCCCGGCTCGAAAATAATGAATGGCTCATCAACGGTTCTAAAATTTTTATTACCAACGGCTCCTCCGAAATATCGATTGGATCGGCAGTGCAAACTGTTACAAAAGTTTTTGAAAACGGGAAAAAAGAATTTACCACCATCATTGTTGATAAAGGCACTCCTGGTTTCAAACAGGTAAGCATGCACGGTAAAATGATGTGGCGTGCCTCCGATACTGCAGAACTGTATTTTGACGATTGCAGAGTACCTGAAGAAAACATCCTCGGTGAAGTAGGACAAGGCTCAAAGATAATGTTAAGCACACTTGATAACGGCAGACTATCAATTGCTGCAATGGGATTAGGATGTGCTCAGGGCGCATTTGAACTGGCGTTACAATATTCCCAGGAGAGAAAACAGTTTGGAAAACCCATCTGCAAATTTCAGATCAATGCCTTCAAGCTGGCAGATATGGCTACAAAAATTGAACTTGCGCGTAATCTTCTTTACAAGGCATGTTGGCTTAAAGACAACAAAAAACCGTTCGCCAAAGAAGCGGCAATGTCAAAATTATATTGCTCCGAAATAGCAAGGGAAGTTGCCGATGAAGCTGTTCAAATCCACGGCGGTTACGGCCTGATGAAAGATTATGATGTTGAAAGATTTTACCGCGACCAGCGGCTTCTCCAAATCGGCGAAGGAACATCAGAAATTCAGCGGCTTGTAATTTCGAGGTACCTTGGAATTTAAAATCAGATCATTAATAAAAAATACTATGCAAAATAATATCCTTTGGCAACCAAAAAAAGAAAATGCTGAAAGATCACAAATGAATGAATTCCTGAATGTGATCGGAAAAAAGTATAAGCAGGATATAAAGGATTATTACGATTTTCACCAATGGAGTATCGAAAATATTGCCGATTTCTGGGGTGAGTTCTGGAAATATTCCGAAATAAAATATTCGAAAGATGTTGAAGAAGTAGTTGATGATCCGAAAAAAATGCCGGGGGCAAAATGGTTTTCCGGCGCAAGAATGAATTATGCGGAAAACCTTTTGCAACACCGCACTTCAAAAACAGCAATTATTTTCAGAGGTGAAAACGGAAAAGAACGCCGGATATCACAAAAAGAACTATTTGAAGAAGTTCATAAAATTGCCGAAGGACTAAAAAAATTAGGTGTGAAAAAAGGCGACCGGATAGCTGCATTTATGCCAAATATTCCCGAAACCATTATTGCCATGCTGGCAGTTTCATCCATCGGAGCGGTCTGGTCATCTTCATCTCCCGACTTCGGCATTAAGGGCGTGCTGGACAGGTTCACTCAAATTGAGCCTAAAGTTATCTTTTCTGCCGACGGATATTTTTACAACGGAAAAATATTTAATTCACAGGAAAAGTTACAGGGTATTTTACAAAGCCTGCCATCTGTTGAGAAAGTAGTGATGGTTGATTTTACCGGAAATCTCGACCTGACTTTGATTGAGAATTCGATTGCCTGGGATGAATTAGCCCAACCGGCAACAAACGAAATGGTTTTTGAACAGCTTCCGTTCGATCATCCCTTGTACATCATGTACTCCTCCGGCACAACCGGCTTGCCGAAAAGTATCGTTCATTCGGCGGGAGGAACATTGATCCAGCATCTAAAAGAATTACGCCTCCACTGCGACCTTCGCCCGGAAGACACAATATTTTACTTTACCACCTGTGGCTGGATGATGTGGAACTGGTTCGTATCAAGTCTTGCTACTGGAGCAACAATTGTGCTCTACGACGGAAATCCTTTTTATCCAAGGCCTGTAAAACTTCTAAAAATGGCTGATGAACTTGGAATTACTATTTTCGGAACATCGGCAAAATATATTGCATCGCTGGAAAACGCCGGTGTTGTCCCTTCTGAAATTTCAGAATTCCCCAAGCTAAAAGTAATTACTTCCACAGGCTCTCCACTCACCGATGAGAGTTTTGAATATGTTTACGAAAAATGGAAAAAAGATGTTCAACTGTCGTCCATCTCCGGTGGCACCGATATTATTTCTTGTTTCATACTTGGCAATCCGCTTCTTCCGGTTTACAAAGGTGAAATTCAATGCAAGGGGCTTGGAATGGACGTTGATTGTTTTGATGAAAACGGAAATTCGATCATAAACCAACAAGGTGAACTTGTCTGCAAATCACCTTTCCCGTCTATGCCCATTTATTTCTGGAATGATAAAAATGATGAAAAATATAAAAAGGCTTATTTCTCGGTTTATAAAAATATCTGGCATCACGGCGATTTTATCGTTATTAGCGAACATGGTGGAATAACAATGTACGGCCGCTCTGATGCAACACTGAACCCTGGCGGTGTGAGAATTGGAACGGCTGAAATTTACCGTGTGGTTGAGTCGATGGAGGAAATCGAAGATTCAGTGTGCGTAGGGCAGAAGTTTGAAGGAGACGAGCGTGTTGTTCTTTTTGTAAAATTAAATAAGGGAGAAAATCTAAATCCCGATCTTATTAAAAAGATAAAATCCAAAATTAGAAGTGAATGCAGCCCCAGACATGTTCCGGCTATTATTTTAACTGTTCCTGCAATACCTTACACAATAAATGGTAAAAAAGTGGAAATCGCCGTTAAAAAAATAATCCATGGAGAAGATGTCCTAAACAGAGATGCGCTTGCCAATCCCGAATCACTCGATTATTTCAAGACAATCGTTGAACCTAACAGAGAATAATGTAACTATTCGGTCTTCAATAATTTATTTGATGTTTTCGGGTTTTTTATCCTGCATCCATAATTTTTGCCCTGTTAATGGTTTAGTACCCGGTTTCATTCGGTTTTTCTTATAAAGTTGTTTGAGTTTTATGCCGTATAATTGTGAGATGGAATACATTGTTTCGCCGGGTTTTACTTTATGAAATGGCACTTTGGCTTTATTTCTTTTCTTTTCGAGATATACCATCTGACCTTCCTTAAATTTGTCTTTCTTTTTCAGTTCGTTGTATTTATAAATCTGGAAAGTATAGATATTAAAATCCTGGGCGATTTTGTGAAAGTTGTCGTCTTTACGTGCAAAGATGAATTTTTTACCGTTGTTAGTAAAAATCTGACGGTCGTTTTTTCCTACCGCAAATGCTTCATAACTTTTTGATATATCTTGTGGGATTTCGTTAGGGTATTGGTTTACTGCAATATAAGAACCGTCCATCAGGTCGAAGCGTTGCAGGTTGTTTTCTTCAATTATTTTAATCAATAAAACGGCATACTTTGGATTAGTGGCATATCCGGCTTTTTTCAGTCCTTTTGCCCATCCTTTATAATCGGTGATCTCAAGATCGAAAAGAAATAAATACCTGCTACGCCGGCTGAGAAAGAATGAATGGTCTTTGTACGAATCATAAGGTTGGTCATATTTTCTGAAACATTCTCTTTTTTTGTCATCGTCAAACTTTATTGACGGGCCGTCCCACCCTTTATGACACTTAATCCCGAAATGGTTGTTTGCCTGTGTAGCCAGCGTACTGTTGCCACTGCCCGATTCCAGGATTCCCTGGGCTAGGGTTATGCTTGCAGGAATATTATATATAACCATTTCCTGGATGGCGATATCCTTGTACATTTTAATATATTCCTCACGACTGATCTTCCGGCGATGTGATTGCCCGAAAGAGCATAGTCCGGAATAAATTATCAGTATCAGTATGATTAAGCGAAAATTAATGATCCGCCGATAATTCATAAATGTAATTTTCAAGTTGGATATTTAAAATTAATGAATGATTAATGAATTTATTGTGATGATTCAAAAAAATAACTCTACACTATTCTCTTATAAAACTTTGTTTTTCTAATAAATTTTTCTGATAATGTGTGCAGCTTGTACTATATTTTCTTTTTTCCCGACATCGGCAAAATAATTTCCTGTATGTTCAAATGCAATTATTTTTTTATTTTCTGCAAGACTTAGATAAGATTTAATAATTGAAAACTTTCCCTTTTCTTCAAGAAAATCAAATATCTCCGGACTTAAAATATGGATTCCGTTAAACGCATATTTTTTAAGTGGTTTAAAGAAATTATTTATAAAAATTTCCTCACCGGTTTTCTCATTTCTCCAGCCGGCAAGCCGGTTATTTTTATCAAAAAAAAGGTATCTTGAACTGCTCCTGTTTTGAACCGCAAGTGTGGCAAGCGCTCTGCCTGACTTATGAAACTCCATCATCTTCGATAAGTCGATATTTGAAATAATATCCACGTTGTGTACAAGGAAAGGTTCATCACCGGAGAGAAACCAGGAGGCTTTTTTTATTCCGCCGCCTGTGTCGAGAAGCTTATTGGTTTCGTCCGAAAAAACAATCTCAATACCGAATGAATTATTGTTTTTGACAAAGTCAATGATCTGCTTGCCGAAATGATGAATATTAATAATTATTTTGTCGAATCCGAATTTTTTAAGATTCATAATATTCCATTCGAGCAATGGGCGGCCATTAATTTCCACAAGAGCTTTAGGCTTAAAATCGGTCAGGGGTTTAAGGCGGGTTCCCATACCGGCGGATAGAATCATTGCTTTCATAAAATTAACTGTTGCAAAATCATGTAATTGACTGATTTTCTTAAATATAAATAAAATATATCAGTGAAAATCTGAGAAATCTGTGG
>CBDUSJ010000224.1:0-5142 GCA_965369845.1 uncultured bacterium
ATTAGTTACCTTTTATTTTATCCATAATTTTATGTAACTTTTTTTTCCTCAATCGTAAATCTTCACTCATCGATGTATTGACTTTTTTTCTTTAGCCTACTTTTTTCTTTTTTTCCACAGATCATTCATTTTCACCTTTGCAAGGAATAAAACATGATACATCGAAGGAACGATTATCAATGTAAGGAATGTTGCAAATGACAAACCAAAGATAATGGTCCAGGCCATGGGTCCCCAAAAGGCTGCATTATCACCACCGAAATATATTTTCGGGTCAAAATTCTGAAGCAGGGAAACGATATCGATATTCAAACCCGATGCTAATGGCATAAGCCCCAAAATGGTTGTAATGGCAGTGAGCAACACCGGTTTAAGCCTTGTTTTGCCGGCTTCCACAACACATCCAACTGACTCATCTATTGGCAAAATTGCGTTTTCTTCCAAACCGAGTTCCGCTTTTTTGCGTTTCTTCAGCAAGTTCATATAGTCAATCAACACAATGCCATTGTTAACTACAACTCCTGCCAGCGAAACAATACCGATACCTGTCATTATCACGATAAAATCTATGTTAAATATGGCAAGTCCTCCAAACACTCCAATAGTACTTAAAAGAACAGTAAACATAATAATGGCAGGCTTAACAACAGAATTAAACTGGGTAACAAGAATGATCATAATAATGGAAAGGGCAATCAAAAAAGCCTTTATTAAAAAATCCATAGACTCCTGCTGCTCCTGCTGCTCACCGGTAAATTCATATTTATATCCTTCGGGCATTTCAAAATCAGATAGTAATTCCCGTAACTGATCATTGATCTCGGTAGCATTGTATCCTTCCAGAATGTTTGAATAAACCGTGATCACCCGGTTAAGGTCTTTTCGCATAATCGAGCCGTAAGTAGAGCTGTATTCTATATTGGTTACGGCAGAAATCGGCACCTGGATTATTTTTCCGGTCGATGGACTGCGGAATGTAATGCGTTGGTTCAGTAAAGATGAAATGTTATTTCTGTATTCTTCCTTCAGCCGTAATTGAACCGGATATTCATCCTCTCCATCTTTAAAATCCGAAATTTCTTTTCCAAAAAGCGCTGTTCTTAACGTCATGGCTATCTGGACTGTGGACAATCCGAAACGGCGTGCCTTATCCCTGTCGATTTTTATCAACAACTCAGGTTTTCCTATGTCGAGATCAAACTTTAAACCTTCGATACCATCAATGTTATTTGCTTCGATAAACCCTTTTAATGTATCGGTTAACCAAAGTAATTTGTCAAAATCCTTACCACTTATTTCTATGTTGACAGCCTTACCCGTTGGAGGCCCTTCCATTTGTTTATCAATTGAAAATTGCACACCCGGATACCTTCCGATAAGCGTGTCGCTCAACTGTTTCAAAATATCTTTAGTATTAATGCCTCCCCTTAATTCAAAATCCACAAATGTTACAGTTATCAAACCTCTGTTCGGTCCGCCCGATTTCCCGCTGAAACCTTCATTTTCCGTATTTGCCCCTTTGCCAACGATGGTTAGCACCGATTTTACAATATCTTTATTCGGTTCGATAATTTCATATACTTTATCTTCTACTTTTGCCATAAAGGCATCTGTGGCGTCAATATCGGTTCCGATAGGCAATTCAGCTAAAACATTGATATATTCGGGTTGAGTTTCAGGAAAGAATTCTTTTTTCGGATTACTGCCGAAATAAAAGCCGATAGTCAAAATCATAAGGAGAACAGTACCCAAAATAAAATAATACGGATTTCTTTTTCGAAGCCCGAACTTTAAAAATTTCAGATAAAATTGCTCCATCTTCACAAGAAATACTTCCTGAAACCATTTTGAAATCCTGTAAAGAAAAAGCAGGTTAAACAATCCTATCACTATAAAAAAGATCAGAAGACTTCCCGGAATGTTAAATCCGATAATAAAGAAAAAAACGGAAAGTATGAACATAATAGCAGCAATAGTTAAAGATCTTTTAACCTTAGGTTTAGGGTTTTGGTCGCCATATTTGATAAATGAAGATGAAAAAACAGGGATGATAACCAATGCAACAAATAATGAAGAAGTCAATACGATAATCAAGGTTATGGGCAGATATTTCATAAACTCGCCCATGATACTGTCCCAGAACAATAGGGGAACAAACGCAGCAAGTGTAGTTGCGGTGGATGAAATAATAGGCATGGCAATTTCGCCTACTGCATTTTTTGCAGCTTCGTATTTCGAATATCCCCTGCCGATAAAACGGTAAATATTTTCAACCACAACAATGGAATTGTCCACCAACATACCCAGTGCAAGTATCAATGAAAATAATACTATCATGTTGATGGTAGAATCCATCAATCCATAGACCATGAACGACAATAATATGGAGGTAGGAATAGCCAATCCTACAAAAAGGGCATTCCTGATCCCAAGGAAAAAATACAAAACGAGTAAAACTAAAAGGACTCCAAGTATAATACTGTTTTCAAGATTGCTTAGTTGTTTTCTGATAATATCCGATAAGTCGTTGGTAATTGTAATTTGGAGATTATCAGGAATTGCTTTGGCTTCTCTCGCATGTTCCAATACTGCAAAAATTTTATCCGTTGCTTCTAACAGGTTTTCGCCGCTTTTTTTTACCACCTGGAGTGTAACAACGGGATGTCTGTCTAAACGGGCATAGCTGTCAGGGTCGGCAAATCCGTAGATCACATCCGCCACATCACGCAGATAAACTATATTTTGATCTTCATACTTTACGATGATGGATTCTATTTCTTTAACATCCTGAAATTCGCCGATTACCCTGATGGTTCGCCGTGAATTGCCCAAACGCAAATCACCGCCCGACATGGAAACATTTTCGGATGAAACGGCATTTTCAATATCGTTAAAACTAAGTTCAAAATCCGTCAGCTTGTGCATATCAACATTTATCTTTACTTCTCTTTCGTTCAGTCCCGAAATTTCTACTTTTGATATTTCATAAATGCTTTCTATTTCATCTTCCAGATATTCTGAATAAGTTTTAAGCTCATCTAAACTAAATTCGCCCGATAGGTTGATACTAATAATCGGAAATTCAGACAAGTCGATATCGGAGATTACCGGGTCGTCCAACAAATCGTTTGGTAATTCACTTTTAGCTTTATCCACGGCATCCCTTACTTCCTGCAAAGCCTGGTTGATTTCCACATTCGTGTTAAATTCAATAAAAATAGATGACACATCCTGCAGTGAGTTGGAAGTGATCTTTTTTATTCCTTTAATGGATTCCAGTTCTTTTTCTATGGGGCGTGTTATCAGATTCTCGATATCAACAGGCGGATTTCCCGGATAAATGGTTTGTACCATCACGGTAGGAAAATATATCTCGGGAAATAGTTCCTTTGGCAACGAACGATAACTGTATAATCCGAAAGCCACAAGGACAACCAAAAGTAAGAATACCGTATTTTTATTTTTTAAAGCAACAGTAGTGAGTTTAAACTCTCTTTTGACTTTGTCTTCTTTAAAATTTTTTTCCATTTAAAATCTTGTTTTATCTCTTTTCATATATTCCCCAAACCCTTCAGCAATATTATGTGTCACAGAATTTGCCGACCTCCTAATGTCAGAAATCATTACATACCTTTTACAATTTACATTTCTAATAAATAACCATTTAAAGAATAGAACACGGATAACGCTGATTTAACTGATTTACACTGATTTTTATCAGTGATTATCTGCTTAATCTGTGTCATCCGTGTTCTATTAATTATTGAAAGTGTTAACAAATTTTGTATAATTATGAAAAATGCCAAATTTACAATCCTTATTTTACATTTTCCTTATCCTTTTCCTCAGCCTTCGCCTCACGACCGAAGGAAGTCCGTATGGAGCCTTATTTGATTTCCACCTCCGCTCCATCCGAAACCTGGTTATACCCGCTGATGATTACACTGTCGCCAATTTGCAACCCCTCTGTTATCATGCTTTTATCGCCATAAGACATGCCGGTAGTAACATACTTTTTTTTCGCCGCTAAATTACTACTACTACTCTGTGCCACGTAAACATACGAGCCTTTTAAATCCTGCTTAATAACTAATGAAGGCACCAGCAAAGAGGAACCGGCAGAAAAGTCATTAATGTTTATAATTGCCAGCACATTTGGTTTGATTTCTTCATTTTCATTTTTAATTTTCAATTGTACTTTAAATGTACGATTAGCGGCTTTAACAACATTTCCAATTCGATATACAGGCGCTTCAATTTTCACATCAGGGTATGAGGGAAATTCCAACAGCACCATATCTCCTTTCCTGACTTTTGTTAGATAGGCTTCCGAAACATCAGCATTTATATAAAGATTATCAAGGTTTACCACCTGAATTGTCTGCATACCAGGCATAGCCATTTCACCCTCTTTTACAAATATTTCGTCAACAATGCCATCAAACGGGGCTTTTATCAATGTCATGTTTTGCTGAGCCTGAAGAGTTTTTAGTTTGCTTTCGAGGGCTTCTTTATTATTTTTTGCCGTGAGATAATCAATCTCCGAACCTATATTTTTATCATAAAGCCGTTTTTGCCTTTCGTAAACCGTATTGGCAAACTCGAGTCCGGTTTCAACTTCCTTGATTGAACTCTCGGTAATACTGGAATTTAGCTTGATGAGCAACTGCCCTTTTTTAACCCTCTCCCCTTCCCGCACAAAAATCTTTTGCACCTGCCCGTTGATCTCGGGGCTGACGAATGCCTCATTCACGGCTTCAACCGTACCGTTAACTTCAATGTAATGATTAAAAGGTTCGTATTTCAATTCTTTTACGGATACCGGAATTTTATAAACTTTATTACCGGGATTGCTACTTAATTGCTTTTCCAAGTCCGCAATTTTTTCATTTAATTCATCCACCTGTTTTTTATACTCCGATACCTGCTTTCTGATTTCATCATTATCGCTGCTTGTATTGTTGTTTCCGCCACAAGCAGAAAGAAAAACTATTATCGAAATAAAAATTATTTTTTTCATCTATTTAATATTTTGTATGATTAACTTAATAATTCTAATAACTCACCTTGGTTAAAATTTTTTCCAGGTCCGACTTTTTATTCAGAAGATCAAAAATCGCAGTAAGATAATCAATCTGTGAA
>CBDUSJ010000225.1:0-5116 GCA_965369845.1 uncultured bacterium
GCCTAAGGGCGTCAAAAAGAAACACTTTAAAACCGTTGCCGGAAAATATCTCTGCTGTAACTCTTGCAAAATATTCGCTGTTGTTACGGCAATCGTACGCAATAGCAACTCTAAGCTCCTTTTCATCAGCAAATATTTTCTTCAGATAATTTGCCAATCCCTGTGTAGCCATTCCCAAAGTATATTTATTCATCCGGTTTGTGCCTGCCCCCATAATTCCGCGAAGCCCGCCGGTTCCAAATTCCAGATCCTGATAAAAACTCTCGACAAGTTCATCGGGCTGGTTATCGATCATATTTTTAACAGCGGCTTTTGTTTCTTCATCGTAGTTGCCCGAAAGCCAACTTTCGGCTCTTTCTAAAATTGTTTCGTCAATGCTATTTTTTGTCATAATTTTTTAGTTAAAGATTATAATTTATCCAAACATATTTTCAGACTGTCTTTCCAGTAAGGAATTTCGATATCAAATTCCTTTTTTATTTTTTCCTTGCTCATAATGCTGTAGAACGGTCTTTCGGCCGGCAGTGGATAATCTTTTGTTTCAATCGGGTTAACCTTACAATCTATACCGGCAATTTCAAGTATTGCTTTTGTGAAATCATACCAACTGCAAACTCCTTCATTAGAAAAATGATAAATCTCAATTTTCTTTAAATTTAACCATGTTGGGATCAGGTCGAGGATTACTTTGGCAAGATCGGCAGCGTAAGTCGGAGTTCCAATTTGGTCGAAAACAATATTCAATACATCTCTTTCTTTACCGTACTTCAGCATCGACTTAACAAAATTATGCCCAAAAGAAGAATATAACCAGGATGTACGCAAAATAACCGCTTTGTTTGCATTCTGCAGAATCAACTTCTCTCCGAGATATTTTGATTTTGCATAAGCAGATATGGGCGCTGGTTTATCAGTTTCAACAAGTGGACGGTATCCTTTTCCATCAAACACATAATCGGTTGAAATATGTATGAACAGAGCGTTATATTTTGCTGCCGCTTCGGCAAGAATTCCAACGGCAGTACCGTTTACAAGATCTGCAAATTCAGGCTCGCTTTCTGCTTTATCGACGGCAGTGTATCCGGCAACGTTAATAATGCAACTTATCGAATTTTGTTTTATCAAGAATTCCACTGCTTCACTGTTGGTAATGTCAAGTTCTTCAAGGTCGGTAAATAGAAAATCGTAATCGGGATAATTACCGGCAATCGAACGGATTTCATTTCCAAGTTGCCCTTTATGCCCCGTAACCAGGATATTTATCATAATGTTTAAATATTATTAAAATCAATAGTTTTAAAATAATTAATAGTTTTTTTTAAACCTTCTTTAAGTTGAATTGTCGGTTCCCAGTTCAATTCCTTTTTTGCAAGAGAAATATCAGGTTGGCGTTGCATCGGGTCATCAGCAGGCAACGGTTCATAAATAATTTTAGATTTTGCGCCGGTTAGTTCGATAACAAGTTCTGCAAGCTGTTTGATCGTGAATTCGTTTGGATTTCCAATATTTACCGGGCCGATGAATTCTTCGCGTGAATTCATAAGTTTTATCATACCTTCGATAAGGTCATCAACATAACAAAAACTTCGTGTTTGTAAACCGTCGCCGTAAAGTGGAATATCTTCATTTTTTAAAGCCTGGACGATAAAGTTAGATACTACTCTTCCGTCGTGAGGGTGCATGCGCGGGCCGTAAGTGTTGAAGATTCGCATTATCTTGATGCGTACTTTATTCTGACGGTGGTAATTAACAAACAAAGCTTCGGCACATCTTTTACCTTCGTCATAACAAGCTCTTATTCCAATAGGATTAACATTTCCCCAGTAGTTTTCGTTTTGCGGGTGAACAGTCGGATCGCCATATACCTCGCTGGTTGATGCCTGTAAAATCCTGGCGCGTATTCGCTTGGCAAGACCGAGCATATTTATTGCCCCCATCACCGAGGTCTTAATAGTTTTTATCGCATTGTACTGGTAATGGATTGGCGAGGCAGGACAAGCAAGATTATAAATCTGGTCAACCTCAATAAAAAACGGCATGGTAATATCGTGCCGGATAAGCTCAAAATATGGGTTTTTTAAAAGATGTACCACGTTTTTTTTCTGTCCTGTGAAGTAATTATCGACGCAGATAACTTCGTTGCCTTCGTTTAATAATCTGTCGCACAGATGCGAACCCAGGAAACCTGCTCCACCTGAAACTAATACTTTTTTCTTCATAATTTTAAATACTTCATTTAGTTGTTGATTTAACAATAGTGTTGATTCCGATGCAGAAATATTCAAATCCATAAGATTGCATTTCTTCCACTTCGTAAACATTCCGTCCATCAAAGATAAGCGGATTTTTAAGCAGTTTTTTAGCTACATTCATATTCGGGAATCTGAATTCCGGCCACTCGGTAATTAGAAGCATGGCATCGGCATCAATGAGCGCTTCGTACTGATCTTTGGAATATTCAATTGAATCACCGATGATTCTTTTGCATTCTTCAACGGCAACAGGGTCGTAAGCTTTAACTTTAGCGCCTGCGTCAAGAAGTTTTTTAATGATAACAAGCGAAGGCGCTTCCCGCATATCATCGGTATGTGGTTTGAACGAAAGTCCCCAAAGCGCAAATGTTTTTCTTTTCAGATCACCTTTAAAATATTTATACAATTTTTCAAAAAGAACTGCTTTCTGGGTTTCATTAACATCTTCAACGGCAGCCAGAATCCGGAGTTTATAACCTTTGTTATCAGCGGTTTTTATCAACGCTTTAACATCCTTTGGGAAACACGAACCACCGTAACCTATGCCGGGATAGATGAATTTTTTGCCAATTCTCGAATCACTTCCAATACCTTTTCTGACCATATTAACATCTGCTCCAACAATTTCGCAAAGATTGGCAATATCGTTCATAAAACTGATTTTTGTTGCAAGCATCGAGTTTGCGGCATATTTGGTCATTTCAGCAGAAGGCACATCCATAAAAATTACCGGATGACCGTTAAGAGTAAAAGGTTTATAAAGCCGGTTCATAATATTTTCTGCCTTTTTCGATTCAACGCCGACAACAATTCTGTCCGGTTTCAGAAAATCTACAACAGCCGCTCCTTCTTTTAAAAATTCGGGATTTGAGGCGACATCAAATTCGATTTTTACTCCTCTTTTGTCCAGTTCTTCCTGAATGGCATTTTTTACTTTTTCTGCTGTTCCAACAGGTACTGTACTTTTTGTTACAATAAGAATATAATCGGTCATATTACGACCTACCTCTCTTGCAACTTCAAGAACATATTTCAGGTCGGCGCTGCCGTCTTCATCAGGAGGAGTACCTACCGCCGAAAATATCACTTCTGTGCCATCAAGTGTAGATGCAAGGTTTGTTGAAAAATGTAATCTACCCTTCTCAACATTCCTGAGAACCATAGGCTCAAGGCCGGGTTCATAAATCGGAACTATCCCGTTTTTAAGATTTTCAATCTTTTTCTTATCAATATCTACACATGTTACATCTAATCCCACTTCTGAGAAACATGTTCCGGTAACCAGACCAACATATCCGGTTCCTACAATTGAAATTTTCATATTATTAAATTTTTATTATTAATTAAATTTCTTATAAGAATTGAAATAAAGTTTTATACGATTTTTTAATACCATTGAAATTCGATAATTCTTTGGTGGATTTTTTATGAGTCTCATTATCTTTTTTCTTAATAGTTAGCAAATTTATATAAAGTTGATTTATGTTAACAAGATTTTTTGTGTATAATTTTCAGTTAGTCGGTTTTTAATTGTTTTTTTATGATTATAAGTTACAGAATTTTTTTATGTATTTCAAGGTATTATTTCTTGTATCTCTTTATCTCACCGGTTAGATTTTTTAAAGGTGTGCTATTACCATCTTTTACAACTTTTTTTTCAACATACCCATTTTTTTAAAATAATTTCTCGTCTCACTCACTGCAACCGGACTAAGCAGAAGCAATGCAATAAGGTTAGGAATTGTCATAAACGTAATTACCATATCAACAAAATGCCACACCAGATCAATTCCCCACACCGAACCAAGAAACACAAATAATCCATACAGATAACGGTAGGGTTTAATATATTTTTCACCAAAGAGATATTCAGCAGCTCTTGTTCCGTAGTATGACCAACTTATAATTGTAGAAAACGCAAACAAAAGCAATCCGCCAGCAACAATATGCCGCCCCACACTTCCCAATCCTATATTTGAAAGCCCTCTGGTAAAGCCTTCAACAGTCATTCCTACTCCTTTGATACCGCTTGTCCATGCCCCGGTAAGAATAATTACAAATGCAGTAAGAGTACAAATTATAACTGTATCAATCAATGGGCCAACCGATGCTACAAGGCCTTCTCTTGCAGGATATTTGGTTTTTGCAGCGGCGTGGGCAATAGCTGCTGAGCCTTGCCCCGCTTCATTGGAAAAAAGGCCTCTTCTTACACCCCAGGTAATTGCCATTATAAATCCCGAACCTAAAAAGCCGCCTGTGGCTGCTGTCCCCGAAAATGCATCATGAAAAATTGTATAGAATGTTTCCGGAATTTTATTATAAAATAATACTATTACTGTAATTGCACTGACAAAATAAGTAACAGCCATAAACGGGACTAATTTTGAGGTTACATCGGCAATTCTTTTTATTCCTCCCACAATAACAAGTAATACAATAGCTGAAATACACACGCCCGAAATCCACATCGGGAAGTTATAATTTGTATTTAAAACATCAGACATTGAGTGCGACTGTGCCATGTTTCCAGTTCCCAGTGAACATAAAACAGTTGCCACCGCAAAAATTACGGCAAGTATTTTTGCAAAAAAACCTAATTTATCTTTTAAGGCAATTTCCATATAATACATAGGCCCGCCCGAAATAGAGCCATTTTTATGTACTTTACGAAATTTTGTGGAAAGAGTACATTCCGTGAACTTCAGTATCATACCCAAAAAACCGGTTACCCACATCCAGAATATTGCGCCCGGCCCACCAAAATATATAGCCAAAGCTACACCTACAATATTTCCGGTTCCAATTGTTGCTGATAAAGCAGTGGTTAACGCACGAAAATGATTGATGTCGCCTGTATCACTTTC
>CBDUSJ010000226.1:0-5090 GCA_965369845.1 uncultured bacterium
GGGTCAGTAGGTTTTTTTAATTACATAAATCAGATTCGAGTTATGTTTTGTTTTATCAATCACTTCAACCGATAGGCCTGCATTTTCAACATAAGAAAGAATTTTCTGTTTTGAAGTGAAGAATAGTTTGCCTTCATCATTTTTTGTCTTGTTGAAATTAAGAAGTCTTGTTGAAAATATTTCCGAAATCCGTGTTCCCTTGTGGCGTTTTTGTAATTCGGTGTTACCTTCCCTGATTATCAGCATACCTCCCGGCTTAAGTTTACTGATGCATAATTTCAGTATTTTTTCCTGGTCAGCGTAAGGCAAGTAGTGCAGTATATCGCTAAGGATGATGCCATCACTTTGTTCGAGCCGGTAGTTTTCTGCACCTGCATAAACAAAGCTCATTTCCTGAAACAAAGGGTTTCTGTTTCTGATACAGTGAGCGGCAACATCGGTTTTTTCTCTGTCGTAATCCACACCTGTGATCTCCCTCTTATTGGAAACAAATTTCAGCATATAAGCCATAAAACCGTATCCACACCCAATATCGGTAATGACCCCCTTTTTCGGGAGTAAGTGGTCGAACAAGCTGTAATTTTCTTCCAGCCTTAATTTTATTCTCAGGTACCATTCCAGCACAGGCCCTTTATAAATATAATTTTTAATAAGCTGATTGTGATAATAGCCGGGTGTTTCGAGCAACAGCCTCATTTTTTCAAATTCCGACTGACATAATTTCCTGATCATTTTTGAACGTTCGGTGTGATTGGCACCGAAAGCCTTATCGTTATATTTAATCCTGTCGAGAATTTTAATAGTTATTGAACCACTTTTCAGGAAAGGTTCGCCTTTTGTAATACAATCGCCTACTCCGTGCAAAATTACCGGCAGGATGTCGAGTTTTAATTTTTCCGCAAGATAAAAAGCGCCTTTGTGAAACCGTCTGATCTTCGGCAATACCGATCTTGAGCCTTCAGGAAAAACAAGTACCGAATATCCGTTGCTTACGCGTTCTCCGATTTTTTCTATGTGATTTTCAATACGATCGATCACCGGATAAAAATCAGCCATTTTTACTATGAAAGAATAAAAGATGTTTTTCTGCACCCACTCGTTTGTAAGAATAATAATTTTTGGGTATAACATCAGGATGAGAAGCACGTCGATATGCGATTGATGATTGCAAATAATAATCGCCGGATTGGAAAACCTTTCCTTTGAGAAACCTAAAACATCTTTTTTAACATTACCCATAATGTAGATCATGAGCCATGCTGTATTTTTTAGCACGACATGAAATATTAGTTTTCGTTTTTCCTTTGTTGCAGGAATAAGAAATAAAATTATAACTCCCGCTATCGTCAGAAAAATACTGCCTGTAAAAAAGACTATAAAAGCAATTAAGGAAAATATCAGGTTTTTAAATGTTACCGGAACCACCCTGATTTTCCCCTGGTGATATATCAGCCATCTGAAAAATACAGGTTGCAGGGTGAAGGAGATAAAAATAACAGATAAAATACCGATTATCGAAACAAGCGCCATCGACCGGAGAGCGGGATGCCGGGCAAAAATCAGCACGCCAACACCGACTATTGTTGTAAATGCCGATAATAAAATTGATGTTTTGTACGACCTAAGATTTTTATATCCATATTTATATTCCTGCAAAAGCCCCTGCATGATAAATATGCTGTAATCGATCCCAAGGCCGAAGATGAATGTTGAAATAATGATGTTTACAATATTAAAATGTATTCCCAAAATGCTCATTATTCCAAGAGTCCACAGCCAGCTTACCGCCATGGGAATAAAAGTTATAAGGGCAAGTTCAATCCTCCCGAATGCAATTAACAGAATACAAAAAACAACGACAAGCGAAATTTTTACAAGTTTGTTAAAATCATTTTTAAGAATATCAATAAAATGATGTGTGAGATACTGTTTGTCAAGGACAACAATATTTTTCCTGCCGGAGAATGCCTCGCTGACTGCTTTTTTATCTTCCTGTTCCACTTTTAGGTTGTTGACGATGAGGGAACGGTTCTCTTTTTCCGAGATCAGGTTCGACAAAAACAGCTTTTTAATAATGTTAAAATTTTCAGGATTTACGGTCTGGTAATTTTTATCCAAAAGTGAAAAGAAGGCAGCAAATGCTTTTTCATTAAACTTGTGGCGACTTCCGGCTTCTGTCAGATTTTTTTTAATTTCATCTTTTTTTTGTCCGGTAAAGTATAAGTTCCATCTGTCGATCCTTACTTTTTGCAGCGAATCGGAACATAATATTTCAGAGATGGCGCCCGATTTTTTTACAAGGCCTTCTTCTTTCAGCCTTTTAATTATTTGTTCTGTTTTTTCATTTTGCTGCAATGCCTGGTTCAGGTTATCACCGAGCGAGACAATAAACAATGATTTTAATTTTACATTATTTATCCTGTCGAGGTTATCTTCGGCCTGTTTTAATTTATCAGGCATATAATTCATTTTGTTCATATCACTTTCAAATTTCACTTTAGGGGCAGTGAAAGCAAAGACTATTGAAAGCAGCAAAACCGAAATTATTATATAAATATTTTTATCAGGATTGAAGGAAGAGATCTTATCAATTATTGAAAAACTTTTTAATCCTGAGCTTTTCTGTTGGGGTTTTCCCATTAATTGAGGGAGGACTAAGAGAGTAAAAATCGCAGCCCCGGTAATGCTCAGTGCGGCAATAAGTCCAAGGTCATTCAGTGCGCTGGAAGATACGAACAGAAGGCACAGAAATGCAGATGCAGTCGTTAGGCAACTCAGTAAAATGGGATAGCTTACATCTTTTATTACAGCGTTAACTGATCCTTTGCTTCGATAATGCGTAAAGAAATGGAGGGCGTAATCGATGGTAATACCAACCAAAACAGAGCCAACACCAAGGGCAATGGCCGATATTGCGCTTTTAAAAATAAATAACAAAGCCAAGGCAAAACCCGCCCCAAAAACCGCCGGCAAGAAAATGATCAGAAAGATTGATTTACGCCGGAAGAATAAAGTGATGAAGGTAATTATTATAATGAAAGCAATACTCACAGTAGTAATTACGTCATTTTTGATTCGATGCGCATTTCCAACCGAGATAGCTGCGGCGCCGTAATATTCGGCTTTCACCTGCGGATATACAAAAGACGACAAACTATCGGTCAGTGCATCGAGTCTTTTGATCAAACGCCCGTTGATGGATGTTTCGCTCGAAGGCGCTGATGGGGTCAGAAATATTAGAAGGTTTTTTTTATCTTCAGTAAAAATGCAGTTTTTGTAAATCCCGAAATTCTCATCAACCTGAAGATTTTTTAATTTATTCAATACTATGTAGCTGATTCCTGCCGGGTCGGCTTTAATAAATTTTTTCAAAACCATACTTGCAGGGCTAACCAGAGCTTTATAATTGTTCGACAGGGTTTTATCCAGCTTGTCCGGTTCGAGCAGCGAGTCGATCGTGATATAATCCTCTTCCTCAAGGAAAAGAGGCAGATTGTTGTAAATTTTCTGAAATACGTCAAAAAAAAGGTCATCAGAAATTTTATAATTTATTTCATTGATATAAACAGGCATTAGTTGTCCGGTGATCTCTGAGACCAGGCGATCGGCAAATTTGATAAGACTGTCGGGACTTGGTTGGGCATCGCTATCTTTTAAAAAAACATTAATGATAATTTTTTCGCTAAAAGGAGAATTTTGAAGAACAAATTGAAGGTCGTCGCTGTTTTCGCCGGCAGGCATCATTTTGGTAATGTCTTCTTCGAGACGGATCTTTTGCGCAAAATATCCGATTATCAGAAACAGGATTATTACAAAAACAGTAAAAATTTTCCTGTTTTTTGATAAAACTTTGTATGCCCATTGAAAAACTGTCATCATTATAATTTCTTATGGAAAACCAAAAGGCAAAGATAGGTTAAATGGGTTTTCCTATATTTGAATTTATTTTGATGTAATTTTTGATGAAAAATATCCGGCAAGTAAAACAACAGACACTATTACTGAAATAAAAAATATCCGGTTGCTTGTAAAGAATTTATATAATGAAACAAATAGCTGCGACATTAAATTATATTCTTTGTTTGTTTGGAATTAAATTGCATGCAAATAATATTCTTTGTTTTGTATAGAAAGATGAATCTAACGGCTTTTCATACTGCACTCATTAATTTTTTATAATTTTTGCAATAAAATTAAGAACTTGTTCTATAGTAATTTCAGTACTCGAATGTATCTTATTATCCTGGTGTTTATGATGAGGATAAGTTTCGATATATGAATGATAAGGTGCATTATCCCATCGTGTTATCAACATATTATTTTTATCCTGCCAATGATATGAATAATTACGAATATCCATATCAAAATATTCTCTGGCAAATAATATTGATTGATCATTAAATATAATCTTAAGCTTTAAGTAGAATCCTTGATGTTTTTCCCGAAAGTCTAATATCTCATAGGAACTGATGAATTCATTATCATCAAGCAACCTGAAAATTTCCTGATTTGATATCATTTATCATTTTTTTTATCTGTGAGTAGAAATCGTTATAGGCTTTCCATTCAATATAATCATCCCATTCATCAAAACTTTCATTTTCTTTTTGTTTAATATTTTTTTCAAATTCTTTGAAAGATTGACTGTACTTATTCTCATACATAACAATTTTATCATATAATTGTCTTTGCTCTGCATGATAAGAAAGCAACATCCAATCGGCTACTCGTTGTTTGTCAATAACTATCATATCGTACTTATTTTTATTAAATCATGGGCATTTCCAAACGAGACATTATTTGCTTTATAATTTTCTTCAGCTTCTTTAGCTCTTTGAAATATCTGTTCTCTTTTTTTTTCATTAATTCTTTTATTAAGAATTTCAGTAATATAAAGCTGATCTTCTAACGAAAGGGAAGCTACATTTTGTAAAATTTTATTGATATTTATTCTTGTTTGCATTTTTGAACATTATTACTACAAAATTAATTTTTTTCCCGAAATAGCTTTAAAAAAACAAAAGTAATAAATCCGAAGCATACTGATGATATTATTCCGAAAACAAAACTTCCGACAATATATTGAATCT
>CBDUSJ010000227.1:0-5072 GCA_965369845.1 uncultured bacterium
GTTCCGGTTGTAGGTTTTGCCCACGACAAAAAAGCAACATCATCATATTGTTTTGATAATCTTGTCATTTCGTGAATCGCCGATTTTTTGATTTGATTTACTCTGTTTGAAATGTTCATATTATTATCCTCCTGTGTAATATTATTTTTTATAATTTGTTAATTTATGATAGTTCTTTTTTAGTTTTTATTACTACGAAACTACCTTTTCCATATCCTGTTAATACCTCTTGAACTATGTTTATTTCATCTAAATTTCCAAAAACAGTTTGATACGTATTTTCAATCTTAAATTCTGTATCTTTCAAAATTCCAAATAATTCTTCTGTTCCATAAAACGTTGCATCTTTATAAAAAACACTTTCATCTTTTTGCTTTAAATAAAATTTACCAATCGGGCTGTTTTTATCCACAAATCCAATAATGAAATGTCCATCATCTTTTAAAACACGATGCACCTCCTGAAATGATTTATAAATATCATCAACAAAACATATAGTCGTAATCATTAAAACAACATCTTTACTTTTATCAGCATAAGGAAGGTTTTCAGCAACAGCATCAACAACATTAATATTTCTTGTTTTTGCTTTTTCACGCATAGCTTCGGAAGGGTCTATTCCTTCTTTAATCCCCAATGGTTCAGCAAAAATCCCACTTCCAATCCCCACTTCAACAGCATCTTCATTTTCCGGTAAAGATTTTTTAATGGCATTTAATTCCGATTGGAAAATATATTTATTGATAACAAACCAGTCATCATATTCATCGGCATAACGTTCAAAAGGTTCTGTTTTAGGCATGCTTAGTTATTTTTAATTATGGATAATAAAATATCGTTTTCTTCAGGAAGGCCTATGGAAATTCTATAAAAACCATTTAGCCATTCTTCGGATAAATCTTTTATAAGTATTCCGGAATCCATTAACTTTTTCCCAAAGTCGGGAACCTTACTTTTTATCAGAATAAAATTTGCACTACCAGGGAATATTTCAATTCCTGTTTTTTTTAGTTCTTTTTCAATTCGTGTTCTTTCACTTATTATATTTTTGATATTTTGAGTTAAATATTCAGGATTTTTTAATGCTTCAATTGCCGCAAACAGGGTTGGCCTGGATAAAAATGCCGGAAAATCGGAAAATTGAAATTTAAAACAATCGCCCGTCAAAAGATAGCCCAATCGAAGCCCGGCGAGAGAAAATGCTTTATCCATTGTTCTTGTTATTGCCAGGTTTGGATACTTTTTAATCAGGCCTGCAAAAGTTTGTCCCGAAAATTCATAATATGCCTCATCTACCAAAAGCAATACATTTTTGTTTTTAAGGATATTTTCAACCAATTTATTATCCAAAAGGATTGCTCCTGTTGGATTATTAGGATTGTCAATTATTAAGAGCGTTGGTTCATACAGTTCTTTTAAAATAAGTTCAGGATCTAATTTGAAACCGGGAGTGGAAAGTTGAATTTTTGTTAGCTTACGTGCAAGTTTCATGGCATATTGCGAAACCGGGAAAAATGAAGGGTTCACCATAATAATTTTCCTGTCTTTTGAGAAAATATTGATTGCCTCCCGTAAAAGAAAATCGGAACCCGGGCTCAAAATTATCCGGTCTAAAGGCAAATTGTTGTAGTTGCCAATAAGCTTTTTTAATTCATTCAAATATTTTAATTCAGAATACCGATTTATATTTTCAATTCCCTTTACCGCTGCTTTTCTAATACCTTCAGCAGGTAAATACGGATTTTCGTTCATGTGCAGATTGATTATCATTTTACTTCGATAATTGATTCTCTTTTATATGCGGTAATAACTTTTTTAAAACCACTTAAACTTCTATCTACCTCCGCGTTTCCGGTATCAACTCTTAAACACTCCAACTTATTGATTTTATCTTCGGTTGCAACAACAACTATATTTTCTTTTCCTATCAATTTCAAAACTTCAGGCGTAAATTGTTTGCTTGCCCTACCGAATATAAATCCGTTTCCACCAATGGGAGTAACGATAATTATTGATTTATTATACTTTTTTATTAGCGCTAATAATCCTTTCTCATTTAAGTCTTTTCCAACCAACTTTCCATTGAAAACAGCGTCTATACCCAATAAGGTTTTTTCAACTCCCATTTTATCAGCAATTGTTTTTAAAGTGGTTCCGGGACCCAAAATATAAAGTGTTTCCTTTTCCGGATTTTCCATAATGTAATCCGCAATTTCTTCTTTCATATCTTCTTCGGATTTGCTTACATTTGAGGGTTCCTTTTTCGCCTGGAGAAGTGTTATCTTTTTTGGGACTTTGAGGTATCCGTACAATTTTGCTGCTATTTTGTTTTCTCTGAAGGCTTCTTCATCAATATCAAGAACCTCTTTTTCGATAAATTGATTTCCTGCAGTATTAATTATTTCAGCGGCTGCAGAAGGTGAAAGTGCAAAAACAGGACTGAACATTTTAACCCCGGAAGGAATCGCAACAACAGGCATTGTTAATCCTATGGCATCGTAAATATCTCTTGCCGTACCATCTCCGCCAACAAACATCAGAAGGTCAATACCTTTTTCAAGCATTTCACCTACAATTCTTTTGGTATCGTCTGCATTTGTCTCTTCTTGAATTTGAGATACCACTTCATATTTAAAATCAATTTTTTTTATGAAATCTTCGCCCATTTTCCCGGGGGCAGTTATAAAATAAAGGTCTCTACGTTTTATTAAAGAAAGTGTTTCTTCAATTCTTTGAGGTGTTGTCGGTTTTGCACCAAGTTCTATGGCTTTTTTATATATTTTTCCATCAGTCCCTTTTAAACCGACACTACCTCCCATTCCGGCTATTGGATTTACTATTAATCCTATTTTCTTCATTTTGCCAATTTTTAACGTAGAATTATTTATGTTTAATTTGATAAAACACTCCTCTTTCCTGACGAACCGGTTCAATTTTGCCTTCTGCCTCTAAAACATCAAGGTATTTATTGATTTCATTAATATGTAAACCGAGTATTTTCACAAGGTCATCAACCGTGCAGGGTCTTCTTGAAATTGTTCCTAAAATTGCAGTTTCAGCATCTTTACGATAAGATTGAATATTTTTCCTTTCGGGAGCAGCAGCAATAATTTCAACATTATCAAGTTTCCAATAGTCAACAATTTTTTTCAAATCTTCGTGGCTGGCAGCATAAATACCTGCCACGGTTCCGGGACGATCAAGTGTATTTAACTGGATATGGTCGGGTTTTATATCTTTAAACGATTTTTTTAATGCTTTTAAATCATCAATATTATCGTTGTATCCGGGAATAATAAATACTTCAAGCCATATTTGACCGGAAAACTCATTGCTAAAATCAATTAATCCTTGAATATATTTTTCAACTGTGAGTTGCGGTGCAGGACGATTTATTTTTTGGAATGTAATTTCCGTTGCAGCATCAAGTGATGGAAGGACAACATTTGCATCCATCAATTCGTCACGAACTTTTTTATTGTAAAGTAGCGTCCCATTGGTTAAAACAGCAACCGGAGTATCAGTTTTTTTTTGTTTTATAAATTGTAAAACATCTCCTATCTTTGAGTTGAGGGTTGGCTCTCCGGCACCTGAAAAAGTAATATAATCAGGGTTGGGATTGTTCGCAAAATAATGTTCTAATTCACTTGTAACTTTATCATAGAGAATATATTCTTTTCTTTCAGTTGTTAATTTTGTGGTGTGACCCACTTCACAATATACACAGTTGAGTGAGCAGACTTTTTTAGGAACGAGATCCACCCCGAGAGACATTCCTAATCGACGTGATGGCACGGGACCGAAAAGATATTTATACATTTTTTTCTTTTATTTAATTATTTTATTTGTGTAAATTTTTAATGATGAAAATTCATGTTGGTTTCATCTTTTGCAATTTGTATTACAGCATTACCATTCACCTTTCCATGTTTAACCTTAATTAATGCTTCCTGCAAATTTTCAAATGGGAAAACCTCAATAGACATTTTAAAATTTATTTCATTTGCTAATTGTAGAAACTCAACACAGTCTTTTCTGGTAATATGAGCTAAACTTATAATAGAACGTTCCTGCCAGATGAGATTGTAATCTTTAATTTCAATTGGAGTCATTGTTACCGGGCCTAATACAAGCCTGCCTCCGCTATCCAATTGCAATAATGCGTGGGAAACTATATTACCAACAGGAGGAAAGATGATGCTACCATCCAACTTTTCAGGAATTTTGTCGTCATATCCGCCGATCCAATCAGCTCCGGTTTGTTTTGCCGACATCTTGTTTTTTTCGCTGCGGGTAATTACATACACATCAATGTTTTTATGTTTAGCCACTTGCAGTACATAATTGGCAGTAGGCCCAAAACCGTAAAGTCCTAATTTATCTCCGGGATGCAATCCTGTTAAACGGAATGCACGATATCCGGCAACACCCGGACACATCAGCGGTGCCATTTCTACAAACGACTGTTTTTCGCTAAGATGAAAAGCAAAATCAGCAGAGACAACACTAAATTCAGCATAACCACCATCTGCATCCCAGCCGGTGAAATGTGCATTCGGACACAAATTTTCTCTATCAGAAAGACAAAATTTACACTTACCACAGGTACTGTTAAGCCAGGTTATTCCCACTCTGTCCCCAATACTAAAATTAGTTACCCGTTCCCCAATTTTATCTACGACACCAACAATTTCATGGCCTAAAATCAACGGTGACTTTTTAAGAGTCAGATCACCTTCAGCTATATGAATATCGGTGCGGCACACTCCACAGGCAATATTTTTTATTCTCAACTCACGAGCTTCCGGTTCAGGTTGAGGAACCTCCTTCATTTTAAGCGGTAAATTTTCAATTGGCGCTTGATTTTCAAGAATCCATGCTTTCATTTTATTCTTAAATAATATAAATACTATGATAATAATCTTCTATGAGCGAATTAAATTCTTCACGATATTTTTTCAGGGATTCAGGAAGTTTTTCCATAATATCACTGGCGATAAGGCCATCTTCTCCTTTATCTTTTGCTGCAAGGTCGCCTGCAAAACCATGCAGAAAAACACCCATTCGCACTG
>CBDUSJ010000228.1:0-5071 GCA_965369845.1 uncultured bacterium
CCTCTATTTCCCAATAAATTTTCATCGTTAATTTAATAGATAAAAATAAAACTCACTTTCTGCCCTCACCTCAGCCTCATCCTTCGCCTTTAAAACCATCAATGCAAAATATTCCGTTCAAACAATTCATTTTTTAACTCATTAAAAGTTAAGGGCTTTGCCAATATTGTTCCGTCACTAAATAAAAGAAACATTGTAGGAGTAGCGTAGATATCGTACAAATGGACTAGATCGCCCTTCCATTTTTTAAAATCGGATGTGTTGATCCAGTTATAATTTCCACTCGCAAGAAATTGTTCAAGGTCTTCTTTCGATTCATCTAACGACACTGCAACAATTTCAAATTTCTCTTTATTATCCTGAAAGTATATTTCGCTCAGCTTAGACATTAACTGTACACAATGAGGACACCATGTAGCCCAGAACAAAAGCAGCGTGTATTCCGAACCTGTTTCCGAAAGCCGGGTTTCCCGTTCGTTCAAATTTTTAAAAATAAAATCTGGAACTTTTTTACCTACCGCAAATTTTTTAAGACTTTCAACTTTTTTTTCCAATGAAGCCTTTCTTTCACTGTTCACACAGCTTTCTTCAAGGTTGATATTATCGGCAATATAAGTTATCACTTTATCGAAATCAAATTTTTGAAACCCGCCAATCAGGTAATCCATAACGTATTCGTAAATTGTCGGGTCTTCTTTTGTAACTTCCATAAGCACAGCCACCGCCTTGATAAACTCAACCTGCAGCATATCTTTTGGCATCCTCGAATCCTGATAAAGCGAAAGATACCGGATTACCTTGTTTGCAATAATATTGCTCCATAGCAAGCTGGTGTCATTAAAATTGGCATTGTCGAAAAAATGATTCTTAAGATAATTTATTTTGTCTGCTTCGCTCAGGTTAAAATCAAGCTGTGGAGATCTGTCGATAGCAACTATTTTTGCAACATACGTTCCCTGATTATTGTTTATAAGTTCTTCCGAATATTTATCAAGATTTGTTTGAAGCTGCCTGAATTCATCTTCAACAACTTTATGAAAGCTATCTTCTTCGGGATAATATGCCACTACCGGGCCGAGCAGTTCAACTTTATATTCCGTTATGTTGCGTTTGTTGAGATATTCAAAATACAACCGGTTTTCTTTCGATTCGATAAAAACAAGGCTATCAATCACTTCATCAATAGTAGTGTAAAAATCGATATTTTCATGATTGAACAAAATATCAATAAAACGTTTAGGGCCAAACCGCAGGCGGTACATCCCAATATGACAATCTTCCGGAAAAATGAAACTGAATTCCCCGTTTAGATTTACCTCAACCGAATCGATAACTTTGTTTTCATCACCATAAAAATCGGAGATAAATATTTTACCTTTATCTAAATTTTTAATTGTCCCGTTTAAAGTGTAACCCTGTCCGCAAATTATTGCCGGAAGGAAAAAAAACAAAATAATACCTAATTTTTTCATAATAAAGTTCATTAATAAAATGTAATATTTCCGGAATTTTTCATCTTAACAAGATATGCTTTTCCCTGCATCAGGCTTTCAAGAGTAAAAATCTCATTCTCCGGCCAGTAAATTAAACATCCCGCAATCTCTTTTATTATTTCGATGCTTCCTTCCGGGTCAACGATGAGATCATTTATCAATACATCCTCAGCTAACAACACAGGCAACAGGTTCCAGCCTTCAGCCAATGTCAGTGTTTTCAGGCTTTCTTCCGAACCTTGTATTTGCAGTTGAATTCCCTCGTTTAGCTTGATCCAGTAACCTGAATGAGTGTTCCAGTAGTTGAGAGTATTGTTTCCGTTTCCGGGTTGAAAAAAACTATTCATGTTTTCGATTATTACCAGTTTATCTGCAAAATTTGAAAACAAATAATCCATCGCTGGATTTTCGGGTATCAGATAACTTGAGAGACTATTCCATCCTGCAGGCAGGTTAATTTCCTGAACATTTTGGTGAGGATTTATTATCTCGATACAAAAATCGTCGAAATAAAAGCCGTCGCCAATTGCATATAAATCACTGTCGAATCTGAATTTTATCAAAACAGTATCCCCGCAAAAATTCTGTAAATCGATAAACTCTTTTATCCAGTTTAGCTGTCTGCCGGTATATACAGGCATTTCAGGATGGGCAGGCGCAACATTCACGGTTGTATATTTGCCTTTTAGTGCGGTCCACGTTTCACCAAGATCAGAACTTGCCATTAAAATAACAAAATCGTTTCCTCCGTCAAGTATCCATCTGGTGCTGAAAGAAAGCCATGCTGCCGGAATATTCGATAAATCAATGGTATCAGTTAGTAAAATCTGAGTGTTCATATTATTTTGGTATAATCCACCAGGAGAATCTGTAATACTTGTTTCGGGAGAGTAGAAGTATTCCGTGGTTACCCCCCAGTCATCGCTGATCCATGAAGACATCCCGGAACAATAATCGAAAAAAAGTGTGTCGGCAAGGCCGAACGGACGTCGTATCGTGTCAATATTCGTAAAAGAGCCACATTCTACTTTTAGCAAATATTCAACTTTATCACCATAAGAAATATTTGGCCCGAGCGAATAAAATACCGAATCGCTTATCTCCTCCAAAAGTTCAAGGGCTGCATATTCTTTTTGAGGTTCAATACTTGTAAAATAATCGCCCATGGGAATTAGCGAAACTGTAATATCGCCGTTTTGCAAACCAACTCTTTGGATTTTATATTTTAAAAATCCCTCGTGTTCAACAATATTTATTGGGTTTTGGTCAGTCGCAACGGCGTATTGTCCTGATAATTTTGCGGCTAAAATATTTTGTAAAAGATTTTCCTGGCACTGTGGAATTATTCTTTCCATCGGAGGCCAGAATCCATCAGAGCTGCTTCCAACTTCAGGAGTATAGCAAATAATTTTAGGTTTCGATTCTTGTTCACCGTACATCCAGTCGTTTGCATCGCCGTTTGTCCGGTACAAAAGGACTGGGGCTGTCCCTACAAGATAATTATTTTGTTGTGTGAGCAATTTACCAAAAACGGTGAACACCTCATGATCAGGAGTGTGTTCTGTTTTATATCCCCACGGATGAAGCAGTAAATTGCTGTAAGTATGATAATTTAGCGTTATTTGAACTTCCTGTTCATTACAAAAATCCCTGACAATACTTGTTTCGGGTTCGGAAAAAGGAGCGGTGCCGCGATATGTCTGACTCGATGGATTTGGCGAAGAGCCGATATTATCATATCCCCACATATATCCCCAGTTACGGTTCAAATCAACTCCGTAAGTACCATCGCCATTATATCTGCGATTTTTTCTCCACATCCCGCCTCCGTTCGGATGGGTAGCTTCATTATATAAATAACCATCCGGATTGATACATGGAATAAAATACAACTCCGAATTATCCACGAGATTTTTTATATCGTTATTTGTTTCGTAATTCTCGAGCAGGTAATACATAAAAAAAAGCATTTGCTGCATCGAGCCTGGCTCACGCGCATGAATCAACGCCGTATAAAATGTTTCAGGTTCATCTTCATTCAAATACGGATTGTCGGAGATCTTTAACCAGAATATTGGCCTGCCCTCAATCGAAAGAACTTCGCCTAATGTATCTCTTTGAGTTATAAGTTCCGGGTATTTAGCAGCCATAGAATCCAGATGACAAAGAAGCTCGTCATAAGTGCAAAATCCTCCCATCGAACCAAGTGAAAAATCCTCCGGCACTTCGTATTCTTTTGAATCCCGAAAATGTTGCAACACATCTGAAGGACTTTTGCCACTGTTACGATCCTCGTAATATTTCTCAAGGTCTTCAATCAAAACTTCATAACTGATATCTTCCATTCTTAAAATTTTTAAATCTTCATTGTTTATCTCAAGAATAAGATTTCCTTCAGCATCGAGATAATCAACTTGAATACCTGTTGCGGCTCTGATAAATTTATCTTTCCCGCTGCTGGGAATTTTTACACGAAAATAGGGTGATGATTGGCTTAAACAGAGGCAAGTAGAAAACACGAACAATAAAAACAACAAAATCTTCTTCATATCTGCTTTGGGTTTATGTTTATGAAAGACTTGTAATTGTGGCAAATGTAAAATAAAATTGGCTATATTAAAATTTTTGTGGTAAAATTGGTGATTTTATAGATTTAAGGAATATTTTTTAAGCCGCGAATGCGCGAATTTAATCTCAAATATTTTGATCTTATAAGTTTTTAATTAGCGAATCCATCCATACGGACTTCCATTTGGTCGTCCGGACAAGTTTCGCTGCTTTTTAATCTTAATCCAATTCCACAATAATTTTAGTTATTCACGAATTTTTTACATCAATAATTTTTGCCACTATGCTCACTGCTATTTCGGCAGGGGTTTCTGCTTTGATTGAAGTTCCGATTGGCATATTTATGCTGTCTATTTTTTCTTTGCTGATGCCATATTTTTCAGCGATATTTTTGCCGACAGTTTCAACCTTTTTCCTACTCCCGATCATTCCTAAATATTTATGTGGTTTTTGAACGCAAATACCGGTTATTTCTTCATCGTTTTTATGCTTTGGAGTTGTAACCACAATAAAAGTATTTTCATCGAATTCACATTTTTTTATTGCTGTAACATAGTTTTCACAAATTACATTAAATCCTTTATCACGGAATTTTTCAGCAATTTCTTCTCGTTCGTCAACAATTGTAATTCTAAAGCCAAGTTTTTCTGCAAATTCCGCAACAGTTCCTCCAACATGGCCGGCGCCGAAAATTATCAAGCCCGGACTTTGAACAACCGGCTCGATATAAATTTCTACAGTTCCTCCGCAGAGCATTTCGTTTTTTTCTTCCATGTTAAATAAAAATTTTGAAGGATGCGATTTCCGGGAAATTTTAACAGCCTCAGCTATCACTTTTTTTTCCACTGCGCCGCCCCCGATTGTTCCGAAAATTTTTCCATCAGCAGTAACGAGCATCTTCGAGCCGGCTTTTCTCGGTGTTGAACCTTTGGTCTCGGTAATAATACATAATGCGGCTTTCTTGCCGGTTTTCCTAATTTCTTCTAATTTTGTAAAAATATCAGTCATTT
>CBDUSJ010000229.1:0-5044 GCA_965369845.1 uncultured bacterium
TTTTCATCAAGCCACAGATTTCTCAGATTTTCACCGATACATTTTATTTATATTTGAGATAATCAAGTAATTATAAAATATATGTAAGCATTATTTAAAAACTCTCAAATTATAACAATTAATTTATAACGGCGCTAAAATGCCGTTTATTCCAGGATAATAATACAAAGAAATTTTTAACGAACAACAATTTTTTTATTAATTATTTTTTCAGAAGTGAATATCCTGATAAAATAAATTCCTGCCGGCAGGTCATTAACGCAGATAGTGGTATTATCTGATTTCGGATGAACAGAATTTATAATAAAACCCTGTAACGAAAGTATCTCGATCTTTAAGATGTTCCGACCGGTGACATTAATAAAACCGGATGCCGGATTCGGGAAAATTTTAATCCTGTTTTTTACATTGCAAGCTGGCAGTCCGGTAAATACATCGTATCCGAATTTTATCCCGTTAAATATTTCCTTGCCAATGTCGTTTTGTACAAAAATCACTATTTCACAATTTTCCACATTCCAGTCATTTTCCAGGGTAAATTCAAAATCGTTAATAACAGTATCCGGCAAAAAACATTCCAAGGCAATGCCATAATTATCAGGAAACATTCCTCTTTCAACAAAATTCAATTCGTCCAGTCCGCCCCAAGAATACGGTATTTGCGATTCTGTAAGAGCCATCCTGAGCCTGACCTGATCAGAATTAACCGGTCCATTTATTCCGACCTTTATCTCACCTGTGATCTTACGTTCAACTTCATTGTAATTTACATTCTGATAATTTATTTCAACAGGTGTGAGTTTACTATATGCTTCTTCAACATAAGGCAAGTATGTTTCGTACATTGTCTGACCGGCAGAACCGCCGCCCATGTATTGCTCCAGGCCGTCAAAAACCACTGTCGGGTAACCGATGACACCGTAATATCCAAGACGAACGGCGCCATCAGGGTTTTCAAAATCATCTCCCGAATGATAAGCTATAACGCCAACCGGGTGTCCATTTTCAACAAGGTCATCGAGTCCGTTAGCCGCAGCGGGACACCCAACGCACCAGGTTCCGGTGGCTTTCTCCAGAATCACAAGCTCTTTTTGCACATTGGCTAAAACATATAAATCAACAGTTACTTCCACATTCTGATCAATTATTGTTACTTCGCCAAAACCCTCATAGTAACCTTCGGCATTTACAGTATAATCAAATGTTCCGGATGGAACGTTTTCAAAAACTGCAACCCCGTATTCATTCGTAATCTGGACAAGTCCCATAAATGTAATTTCCGAATTTTCGATAGGCGTCCCGCTTTCAAATTCTTGTACGGTAAAGGTACACTGATAGGGAGCTAACAAGAGCACAACATCACAGATGATGGTTTGCCCTTCCAAAACCTGAATAAAAATGGAAACAGGAGTGTAACCACCGAATTCCACCGTAAGTTCATAGTCGCCCGGTAGAACAACTTCAAATATATAACAGCCGTTTTCATCGGTATGCCTTATTGCGTGTGTTCCTCCACTCCACAGAGGAGTAAGCGTAATAATTGAATTTTGAATAGGCATTCCTGTCCCATAATCGTAAACAACACCACTGATAGAGCCGTGTTCGGGAAAAGTCCAGGGAATAGCAAAAGCAGTTACTTCATCGGTATTTGGGAAAGGACCGACTTCAATTGCCTCGCCTGTTTCAAGATCGACTTTATACAAAGCTCCATGAAAATCCGGAGAGACTATAAATCCGGCGTGATAAAGAACATCGTTATCCCTGTCGTAAGTCAGGTTTTGCAGATAATCGAAATCGTAACCAAGACTACCAACAGCAACAGACATTCCGGTATAAGGATCAATTTTATACAACTTGTCATCGTTAATATCTATACCGTAAAGATTTCCCCGTATGTCGGCCGCCAATCCTGTCATCGAACCGGAATTCACCATCGGCCCTATCGAAGCAAGTTCGAGGGTTGCGATATTAAGTTCAAAAAGTTCGCCCCCTGTACAAGCATAATATTTTCCGTCTGCCACAGAATATGCAAGGCCGGTCAGTGTTTCACTAACAGAGCCAAGCAGGGTGAATCCGCCGTTTTCGGGGTTCACCTCATAAAGATGGCCCATCCATTCGGTAACGTACCATTTTCCATCAGGGCTATAATCTCCTCCAAGAAAGTATTTTCCCGACAAATTGCTTCCGATATTTTGTAAAGAAGACGGGTCATTAAGATAAAATGAAGCCGGCCCTTTTGGCCCTAAGCCTCCTGTAACTATAACAAATCCCTGCTCGTCGCCCAATAAAATGTCTAAAGGATTATTTTTGAATTTCTTGTTGGATTGTTCCTGTTCATTTGAATAGAACCGGGGAACCGACTGGCTGAATAAATGAGTTTGATTAGAAATTAAGAAACAGAAAATCAGTAGAAAAAAATAAAAACGTTTCATTATATTTTAGTTTAAAATTATGAGTTTAGTCTAAAAAGACTGATTTTTCGCAAAAGCAAAAAATTGCAAATACTTATCCTGCAGATATTCACAACTTTGCGTCTTGGCGACTTTGCGTGAAATTTCTTTTTCATAGTTTTTAGACCAGTCTAAATTATAATTACATGTACCTAAAAAAATTGCCTAAAAATACATAAAATAAATCAGTTTATTACTTATTTTACCTCGGAACAATTTCAGCCAGCACAACAGCAGAAATCGGGGGTACTGTCAGCCTGCTATTTTTAAATGTTCTGTATCCGTTTTCGTTCAGGCCGTTTTCGTTGAAAACAACTGTCCATTTTTTAAAAGGAAATTCAACAATCACATCTTCGTTATTGCCATTATAAATTACCAGAATATTTTTCCACTCATCACCGTTGGGGTAATCTTTAAGTAAAAAAGCCACCACATTTTCTTTCCCTGTATCGATAAATTCTAAATGTTCCCTGATTTGTTTACCACTGCTCATCCTGAAACCAGGGTGATTTTTTCTTAGTTTGATAAGATCCTTGTAATAATTAAAAACATCTTTGTATTTATTTTTCCGCGACCAGTCGATACTGTTGATTGAATCGGGTGATTCAAAAGAGTTTTCCACACCTTGTTTGGTTCTCAGAAAATCCACTCCTGCATGTAAAAAAGGAATTCCTTGTGAAGTCATCACAATGGTATTTGCCAGTTTGTGCATTTTGATCAAATCCTCTTCTGAAGCATCGGGGTTGGCAATTTTCAGTTTATCCCATAAAGTATGATTATCATGACAAGAAACGTAAGTAATTGTCTGGTATGGTTCGGTTGCCCAAGAAGAATCTGAATAATTTACTTTTGAATAATCGATTTGAGGATGTTCTGTTGAAGCCGCCACGCCAAATTTTATACTTTCTTCGAGGCCGGGCTTACCACTGACAAATCCGCGATCGGTTTCCTTGTTCCATTTTCCTTTTATCCCGTCGCGGATATCGTCGCTAAATGCGGCAATGCTGTCAAGTTTGTAAGTGTGTTTTTTAAGAGCCTGTTCTTTTTCGGGTAAAGGACTTGAACCTGCTGTCCAGCCCTCGCCATACAGGAAGATAGTCGGATCAATTTTATGCAATTCCCTGCTTATTTGGTTCATCGTTTCAATATCGTGTATGCCCATCAGGTCGAAGCGAAAACCGTCAATGTGGTATTCTTCCGCCCAGTGTTTCAGGGATTCGACCATATACTTTCTCATCATTTCTCTTTCGGAAGCTGTTTCATTTCCACATGCCGAGGCATTTGAGAAAGCGCCATCCGCATTATGCCGGTAATAATATCCCGGAACAAGTAAGTTAAAAGTAGATTTTTCGCTTTCGCCGGTATGATTGTAAACAACATCCATAATAACCCTTATTCCCTTTTTATGTAACACCTGAACCATTTTCTTAAATTCTATGATTCTGATATTTCCATCACAGGGATCAGTGGAATAAGAACCTTCGGGAGAGTTAAAATTCAAAGGATCATAACCCCAGTTAAAAATATTTTTATCAAGCGCTGTTTCATTAATTGAACGAAAATCGAAAGATGGCAGCATGTGAACATGAGTAATTCCTAATTCCTCAAAATGGTAGATGCCGGTTTTTTCGCCTTCGGGGCTGCGGGTTCCTTCCTCGGTTAAACCCAGAAATTTACCCCGGTTTTTAATTCCTGAATTTGGATTCATCGAAATATCGCGAACATGTAATTCGTAAATAATAATATCATTGTAATTTTCAAGTGGAGGGCTAATATCTTTATCCCACCCTTCGGGGTTGGTTTCAGCAAAATCGATTATCATCCCTCTTTTGCCGTTTATCCCGACAGCTTTTGCGTAGATGCCGGGAGTTTCATCAAGCCAAACACGATTTATCTTTACCCTGAAAGTGTAATATTTATTTTTTAAATCGCCATTAATTTCGGTCAACCATGTTCCGCCAATATCCTTTTTCATTTTCTGAACTATCGCAGGTTTACCACTGCTGCAATTTTCGTAAATAAGCACTTTGGCATCCGTTGCTGTTGGCGCCCAAATCCTGAACTTTGATTTTTCTGGTGAGTAGGTTAATTCCAGATCATCGCCCGAATAAACGGGATAACTTTCGTAATCGGTGATATCAACGGAATTATTTATACAGGCATAATTCATAATAAAAAGAAAAAAAACATAAATAATACTTGACCGGTTTTTCATAAAATAAGTTTTTATTGAAGATAAAATTAATATCTGTTTCAACAAAAATAAACTTTTTTGTAACTACTCAGCCAATATAAAATGCTAAAAAATAAATACTTACCACAGATTCACCCTGTTGAATAGCTATGCTCCCAACTGGGATTCTACAGGGTGAATCTGTGGCTATTACGGTTAATATAGTGGCTGAGTAGGTACACTTTTTTTTTATTTATATTTGCTGCCTGAAAATTCCGCAATGATTGACAAACCATTGGAGGATTACAAAAATGGAAAAGCAAAAAATTTATTAACTCAAATCAAGGAACAAGGGATAGGGATTTCTTTTTTTTAGACTGAAAAAATACTATACTTAGATTGAAAAATTATCCCCCCAGCA
>CBDUSJ010000230.1:0-5039 GCA_965369845.1 uncultured bacterium
GACTTGATAAAAATGGAAAATGTAAAAAATGCGGTCATAAAATTCTTGAATATATTTAGCGTTAATACTAAAAAAATAACAAGTTGAAAATAATTAATCCTCACGACAAATTTTTTAAAGAGACTTTTTCAAAGAAGGAAGAAGCACGGGATTTAATTTTACATATACTCCCAAAACAACTTTCCAATAGAATAGATATAACTTCATTAGAATTAGACAAAACATCTTATGTTGATGAAGAACTAAAAGAGAATTTCTCAGATATTGTTTATAATTGCAGATATAACAAAACAGTTGATATAAAAATATCATTCCTGATTGAACATAAAAGTTATAGGGTTGATTATCCACATATACAGCTTCTGAAATATTTGCTTAAAATCTGGGAAACAAACATTAAGCAAAAACAAGTTCTAACACCTGTAATTCCAATAATTATCTATCATGGAAAGCACGAATGGAACAAGCAAAATTTTATAGATTATTTTCCGGGAATAGATGAAAACATTAAGTGTTTTTTACCAATATTCGATTATTTATTAACTGATCTATCAAAATATTCTGACGAAGATATTATGGATATGTTCAATACAATTACGGTAACAACGAGTTTACTGTTATTAAAAAACATATTTAATGAAATAATATTGGAACAAAAATTACCAATAATATTATCAGATATTAACACAATACTTAAAACAGAGAAAGGAGAGAAATTCTTAATATCAGTTTTATTTTATATTTTTGCCAATACAGAAATAGATAATGAAGAAATAACAAAATCAATTACATTAATTTCAAATAAAGGAGGACAAATAGCTATGACAACAGCAACTAAATTAAGAAAAGAAGGAATAAAAGAAGGGTGGAAAGAAGGAAGGAAAGAAGATATAGTGAATTTGTATCAACATGCAAAAATATCAATTATGCAAATTGTTGATTATCTAAAGGTTGACAGGCTTTTCGTAGAAAACGCATTAAAAGAAAAGGGATTAATTTAGGCAGATTAATATTATTTGCCATGATAGAGAAATATAAAAAACAGGAATCATAAAATAGTTTTTTCTTATGAAAACAAGAAGACCGGCTGTCGATGGTCAGTTTTATCCGGCAAGCAAAGCCGAAATAAACCGTTTGATAAATTTACTTCTTCTGAGTGAAGAGAATAATATCGAACTTTCATATTCGGAAAAAAAGATAATAGGCGGAATTGTGCCACATGCAGGCTACATTTATTCGGGCTACCAGGCAGTTCATTTTTTTCGTATTCTTCAAAACTCAACTCAGAAGTTCGATACCGTTTTTATAATTAACCCTAATCATCTGGGTTTCGGGCCTGATATTGCTTTAGATGAAAACGATTACTGGAAAACACCTATCGGGGTTGTTAAAATTGATAAGGATTTTTGTGATTACCTGACTTTTGAAAAATCGTCAGCGGCCCATAAAAATGAACATTCAGGCGAGGTAATGCTGCCTTTCCTGCAATATTTTCTCGATTATGAGTTTAAAATCCTGCCTATCACCATTTCAAAACAAAGCCGGGAAAATGCCAGGAATATTGCTGAACAAATTTTTTCAGCCAACAAAAAATTAAATAAAAAAATACTTCTGATTGCATCTTCCGATTTTTCACATTTTTTAAGTCCTCAAAAAGGAAGGGAGATGGATGAATTTGTTGTTAAAGAAATTCTTGATCTTAATTCACTTGAAGTGGAAACACAAGTCAGGGAGAAGAATATTTCGGTTTGTGGCTACGGCCCAATCATGGCGCTGATAGAATATTCATTGTTGGTTTCGGAAAACCCCAAAATCAAAATACTTAAACGCGGACATTCCGGCCAGGTTTCACCCTCAAATTCCGTAGTTGATTATATTTCGATGTTATTTTATCAGGACTGAAAATTACCGACTACCAACTGCCAACTGCCTACTGTCTTATCGTCCTACCGGACTTGGAAAAACAATCATACACTGGCTGTTTACCCTGATAAAATATGATTTCCCGGGTTGAAGATGTGTTAGAGTATAAACACCTGCTGATGGCCAGTAAACTTTATCGCCGGCAACTTCTTTGACAATGTCGATAATGTCGTCCATATCTTTAAAAACCACAAATGACGAAACTTCCTCGTACGACAGCACAGGCATGATATTCCAGCCTTCGTTGAGAATAACTGTTTGTGATATCTCAAAAATCCCAGAAATTCTCAACTGAACATCTTCTGTCATGTTTATAACATAACCCTGGAAAGTATCCCATTCGCCCATAGTATTTATATTTTCACCAGGCCAGTAAAGTTGCGACTGGTTTCGCATAACGACAATTTTGTCCGAAATCGAATCGAACATAGTTTCAATTTCCGGAAAAATCGGTAGCACATAAGTAGAAATGCCACTCCATCCGGCAGGAATATTGATTACTTGCATCAGGCTATATGGAAAAACAATCATGAAAACAGACACATTAAACGCCGGAGTAATTGGGTCGTTGCTTTCTATTAAAAAAAATTTATCATAATTTCCGAAAGAAAAACCTCCGGAGTTGAAATACAGGTTGATAGTTATTTCCTCTCCCGGATCAAGAATTCCGGTGTCGGGCTGAGCAATAAGCCAGATATTTTCGGGGTCAAAATGTAATGTGTCGTAAACAATATGCGGGTTTGCCCCGTAATAATCTCCGTGTATTTGATAAGGAATCCGTAAGGTATCATCAAGGTCTTTATCAAAAGTCAGGTTAATAATTGCTGTTGCCGTTTCGCCGGGTAGTATGTTTCCGTATCCTCCGTTCTGATCTTTCCAAACAACAGTTGCAGCATTTCCTGTTGTCCCGTCATAAATCAGCGGGCCCTGAGTTCCTCCGGCGAAATTGGTCGCAAAATTCAGAAAGACACCTTCGGGAAATTCAACTATCAGCGTATCAAGCCACTCATTATCGATGCTACCATTAAAAAGGCTAAAGGTATAATCGTATGTTTCACCCGGAATATAGCTTGTTTCGGAAGATGTAAGTGTTGACCCTTCAATATTTCTTTCGCCTTTTTCAGGTAATTCAGGATTGGTGATAATGGCAAATTCAAGGTTGCTGTCACCGGTATTTGAAATTATCATTGTCTTCTGAATAACTGTATCCGGTTTTATCACAATAAAAAAACTATCCGGCACAACATTTATCTGAGGCAATAGGATTTTTTGTCCGGATTCAGCGCTTGTAATTCCACTGTTTGCAAGTGAATCGGGAGTTTTTTCTAAAATCTCTATTTCTGAATTTTCAATTCTGTATGAGTTTTCAAAATCATTTAAAACCTGACAAAAAACTGCGTGACCAAAACCAATCAACAGAATTGACACGAAAAACATATTAAAATACCGGATCTTCATTTGAACATTTTTTGTATAAAATTTATCAATTTAAGTTCATCACAAAATTAAACAAAACTACGATGCCAAATTAAAACTTCAGTGGCGCCATATCCAAATTTTTTCATCGAAGCATCTTTCACCTGAATATTGTCGTACTCTTTAAGTATTTCATACATTTTGTTTTTTAAAACACCATCGCCGACACCATGAATAAAAATAAGTTTTGTGAGGAAATTGCTGATGGCGCTTTCGATGCATTTAACAAAATAATTGAGTTGATAATTCAGCATTTCGGCATTGCTCATTTTTGAATAATTCTCAACAAGTTCTCCAATATGAAGGTCGATAACAGCTTCACGCGGACTTGTGCGATGCTTGTCGATTATCTGCTTTGGTTTTGTTTGCTTTGCTTGCTGCAATTTATGTTCTTTTTCATACTTTTCTCCTTCCGGCGAATTGGCAACCGCCGCCTGAACAGCAATTTCATTTAGCATAAGAAGAAAAGCCTTTTCGCTCATAAAGGATGATGTATGGTAATTATTTTCCTTATACAACTTTGAAGGCTTAAAATTGAAATTACAATTTGCCGGTGAAAGAACTTTTGTGTCAAGGTCTTTATAATATAAAATCTGAATAATTCCACTGCTCCATTTTTCAATATTTTCTCTTTCGATAGTATTAAGAAGAATTTTTGTGTTTGGCCCGACAGAATCGTAATCAGTTCCTTCAAAAGCCCCTGTGGGTTTTCTTAAGAAAAGGCTGAATAAAATATCATAATCGGTATAATTTACAATAAAAATATCGAGCAAGCCTGTAATAAGCCATCTTTGTTCCTGCGGCACAAACGCAAGGTAAACACCTCGTTTGTTTTTCCCTTTTGCCTGAAAAATTTCAAGCTTACTGCTGCGATCATCAAACACTACTTTATGATAATCCTGCTCCTCCTCATCCTGAATACCGTTTTCACGGAATGTGCCGGAAAAGTTTTCCTGAAACATTTGCCCTGCCATCTTGCGCGAATCTTCAATCTTCACCAGTTCAGAAACCATTGTGGGAATTTCAAAACCATCTTCAATCTTAACATACACAAGTTTGCTGCTGATTATTTTACTTACAACTCCTCCCCCATTCTCATTTAGGAATTTTACCTTGTCTCCGGTTTTAAATTTCATAAGTTTATTTTATTTTCACCAATCAAATTTTTTCACAAAATTAAGCATTTTTCATTTCTTAATGAACAATTTGTGACAGTTATATGCTAGTCCGAAACATTCTTTTGGAGCAGGGTGGAGTGTAACGAAACGGTTCGAAAAAAGGTCGGATGAATCTAATTGTTATGCCAAATTATTCCATTCATCAGGTGCAATAGTTTTATTTATAATCGCTTCTATCTCTTTTATCATCATTCGTAACTGTGGAATTGAATATTCGGAAATTGATTGGATACTCAAACGATGATTTTCATAAACCATAAATTGGTGTCGTGTTCCCGAATATGGCCCCTCGAAACCTAATTTCCGAAGTCGTTTAATAAAAATGCGACGTTTACACGGCTGCCATTAATTCATGAGGTTCCTTGTTTAAATCATATTCGGCAATAACCGGAATATGATGTCCTAACTTCAATCCAACCAGAATCCAATCTTCAAGAGTGGATTGCAATTCTTTTTCGCATT
>CBDUSJ010000231.1:0-5036 GCA_965369845.1 uncultured bacterium
GCTAAAGGCTAAAAGCTAAAGGCTAAAAGCTAAAGGCTAAAAGCTAAAGGCTAAAGGCTAAAAGCTAAAGGCTAAAAGCTAAACCTATATTTCCCATATTTCCCAAACTTGTCCGCCCGTACGGGTGGATGGATTCAGTAATTATATTTGTTAAGAAAAATTCATTTCTAAAAGATATTATTGTTTTTATACCGGACTCATTCATTTAAAGTTTTATTCTTATCTGTGCTTTAATTTCCGACCTGGTGTTTCCTTCGATTTTATTCGGCCCGCTACCAATGCTTGCTCTGCCGTTGTAATAAGTTTGTGAAAACCTGAGCCAGAAATCGAGCCAGCCGGTGATTTTATATTTCAGAATTAAATAAAACCTGCTGCCTTTGTAATAATATGCAGGGACAGAAAATGAATACAAAACATCGGCTTCATACGCATAAATCCTTTCATCGTAAGTGTCGGTATCGAACAGTGCATATCTGAGAGAGATTCCAAAAGGTTTGTTTTCGGGTCGGATAAAAACATCCTGGTAAATAAGGTAACCGTGAAGTTCAGGGTTATTGCCTTTTTTATTCAGCAGATATTCCACACGGTTAGTCAAAAGAACAGATGGGAAAATATTATATGAAAAATTGACCCTGACAATTTGCTTTTTTTTATCAATAATTTTGGGCATGTTTAATTCATCCCCGGAATTTATTTTCTTGTTTTCCTGGCGGTAACGGACATAAAGCTCGCTATTGCCTGATATATGAAAATTAATTTGTGCAAGATATTCATTACCAAAAGAAGGAGCGTCGATACGGTATTTTATCCAGGGAAAATTATAGTGGTCGGCATATCCGCTAAACGTAATGTTTTTGGCCAGTTTGAACAAAATTCCTGCATACATTCCCGATTCATTGCAATTGTAGCTGCTTTCCGAAAAAGCGTTGCTGTAAAGATTCTGATAATTCTTTTGGTAATTTCTGTACAGAAATATCAAAGTCAGTCGTGGGTTAAGGTTTGCCAAAAGTCCGGCAAGCCCGGCGTAACCGCCATTTTCGCTTCCTGAGAATTCTCCGAAAAAGTTCAATTTACCGATCAGAATATTAAAATCAACGCCAAAATTAAAATTTTCATCTCCTGAGAAATAATACTTTTTATAAGGCTGCTCACCCTGCAAAAGAGAAGAACCCAGTTTTGTTTTAAAAGCAGTTGCGCCGATGATAAATATGTTTCTGCGGAAACTTATATTTCCCCCGTAAACAGTTTCTGTTAATGATTTTCTGTTTTCAATTTCTGAAAGAGTTCTGTGATAGCCGCTTTCCTGTATTGATGTAATAAAACTTATTTCGTTGTTTACGGTGTTTCTTTCACCGATATTTGCGTCAATTTTTTTATTTGAATAGAAACCGGTTATTTCAAAACTTCCTGCTTTTAGAGTTGTTGCAGCGCCTCTCATAAAAAGATTTTCGTTAACCGAGGTATTTGGTTTAATCCCCCGTCCGGCCTTCTTTACCGAAAAAACATCGCTGGATTTTCCAAAAGCCAATCCTGTCCAAAGAGTTAATCCTTGTCCAAATTCCAAATGATAATCACCAAGAGTGAAGTTTTTCAGCACTCCGAATTTATTTACCGAAACAAAACCGGAATAAAAATCGAAACCATTGGGCTGCGAACCTGCAAAAAATTCTTCGCCGGGATCTTTATCGGCGGTAAAACCGAATCGTATTCTGTTTGAATAATTAAATCCGTACCGGGCATAAATACGGTCGGGGTTGCCAAGGAAATAAGAACCCGGGTTTTTTTGTTTAACCGAGTCTGGTACATGCTCATAACCATCTTGATTCTCTAAAATGCGGCTATATCTCAACATAAAATCATGACGGCCATATTTAATAACCGATTTAGGAGAAATGCCGACCCGCGGCTTTTCCGCAGAAATTGTTACAAACGGGATAATAACCCTGATAAGTTTTTCATCGAACCCATCAATTGCCTGAAGTTCGTAAATTGACAAAAAACTTCCGTAAATATTTCTGTATTCAATCAATTTATTGACATGGAAATCCGACAGGAAAATTATTTGTTTAAGGTCATCGGCATTTGCATAATTCAGGTTGATCGGATTTTCGAGCAAATAATAAAGCCCGTCAAGTAGGTCGGTATAATCAAGTTTATATTCTGATTTTTCAGCAATATTCTCAATCATGCTGATTATGTCTTCTCTTTCACTCAGTGGTATCTTGGGTTCTTGTGCTAATAAAAAATTGTTCAGGAACATAAATAGAAAGAAAAGAACAAAATATTGGAGAACGGGAATATTGGAAATCATCCTGCATATTTGCCGAGATATGAATTTTTGTTGTCTGAACATTGTGAAAACAGGATTTTAAAAAATGTAGATTAGCGAAATCTGCGGAGAATAACCTAAAACCTGATGTATTGTCGAAGAAAAGTCGATTTTCAATTTTTTAAAATTCAGGCCAAAACCAAAGGAATATAATGAAGGATTTGATGCTACACCACACCTGACAAAAATTTTCTCAATTATTTTGTATTCAAAACCGGCTTTCAGAACGGCCGGAAAATCGATATCTTTCTCTGCCTCTAAACACAAAATAAAATTACCGGCGATTTTATAAGATGCTCCTAATCTTATTATCGTTGGAATTCTCTCATCTGAATATTCGGCAATTTTTACTCTAACAGGATTATATACATGCGCCCCGACTGTAAGATTTTTAGTGATCTTCGACATAATCCCCAGCTCGAAACTCACCACACCTTTGCTGCCATAATTTTCGGCAATTGAAGTTCGCAAATAATCGAGTTGTAATCCAAAGGCCAGAACATCGCCAAAAGAGCGCGCATAAGCCAGGCCAACTTTGCAGTCATTAAATTTGGAATACCCGAAGTAAGAAACATTCAGGCCAAAAACGCCGGAGCGGGTTGGTAAAACAACACCGGCAGCATTAAGGCTGAGTTCTTTTACCAAAAACCTGTTCTCAAAATATACTCCTGCAGAAAATTTATCAAGAAATGCAAGCCCTGCCTGATTATTCTGTAAAGCCCAAAAATCTATCAATGCGACGGAGGCGCCTGCCATTGCCGATGAACGACCACCTTCGGGGTAATTATCGTTTGCGGAGTTTCCGGTTACAGAAAACAGTATTCCTAAAATCAGGAATATTATTTTGTTTTTCATTGCTTTTATATCATTTTTCTCTGTTTTCCATATAGTAATGGTAATTTTGCTTCACGTATTCTGAATCCGGTTCCGTGATTTCTAACTGCGTTATTCTTATTCAAATGCATTCTCAAATCAATTGCAATTATTGAATTTTCAAATGCTTCTAAAAATTTTTCCGGTGATGGTTCTTCGAGTAAATATGCTTCATTGAAATGAAATTCTTCTTTGTTGTATTTTTCATTTTTTCTATTGTCGGCAAATACAAACAATAAACGTTCAAGTTTTGTTATGAATTTACCAACAATTGTAAATATACTCCAAGATGCCAATAATGTATGTGATTTTTTATGAAACAAGTTAACCTTATTTTTCAATTTATCAATTTCTAATATTAAGTCTTGTGGATTATTCTCATTTGCATAAACAGTACTGTATAATGCTTTCCTATTATTTGGGTCAATATATCCGAAATTTTCAATTATTTGCTTTTTTGGAAATTGCCACACAGTTCTGTTAATAGTAAACAATGTAATTAATGCTGATGCATTTCGTCTCGTACCTTTGAGTTCAACTCTACCACCAATATCAGGTATTGCTAAATTATTTTCATAAACACCTAATTCTTTTTCAAGTGTATGCCCAATTCCTGTTGGCCCTTTTCTTAAAGTCAAGATATATCCTTTGTTTGATAAAGCTGCTAATTTTTTCTGTATTTCTTTTAATGTCATAAAATTTATCCTTTATTTTGGCAAATTACGATATATTCATTTTTCATTGTTGTTGATTTTTCACCTTTAATATTTGATGGTGAGTTTTTTGAGGGCATTCGTTTATTCGGAATATTTCTGATTATAGTTTCAATGTGTTTAAATCCATTTTTTTCAAAAAATTCTTTAGTAATCTCATCATTTGGGATTTTTATTCCTTTAACTGTTCTGTTTCCAACAACATAACAAGCATAACCACCCTGCTTTATCGTGGATGAAACATTTTTGATTGACATTTTATAATCTTGGAAAAATGATATTACATCTTTACTTCTTTTTTCATCATTTTTACAAATTGCTTCAATTGTTGAATTTAGAATTTCACTTTCAAATGAATATTTTTTTTGTTTTCTAATTCCACCCATTAATTCCTTATCAACTGATGAGGCTTCATTATAATCAAGCCATTGATTTGATAATCTTGAATATTGACCATAAGCAACAGTAGTTCTTGAATCTCCATAAGGCGGTGAGGTTACAACAATATCTATAGAGTTTTTTGGAACTATATTAGAAGGCATTCCAAAAACTGTATTGAAATTAAAAACATTAGAAACTGAGCTGTTTTTCTTTGACTTAATAAAATTTTCCAAACCATTTTTGTTTCTTAATAATTTGGAAAGCATTATTCTAAAAGTATCAGGATTAAAAACACTTATTTTATTTTTAGGTATTCTCACTAACTTGAATTCGCCTTTTTTTGTTAATGAACAATCTCTTACCGTTTCACTAAATGCTACTTTAAAAAAATTTCTTATTGAAATATTTTCAATATTGTTTATATATTCTTTTATAATTGATAATTCTTTTTGAACTCTCTTTGTGAACCAAAAATCAATGTTTTTAAAATTCGGTAAAACAATTGAATTAATATTTGTTATCCCAAAACAATATGAAAATATAACATCATTAAAATCTTTTATAAAAAGATTAAGTGTTTGAGTATCAACAGATGTTGTTTTTGCTTTGGCAATTAGTCTGGCTAATGGATTCAAATCTGTACCAATTGAGTTAATACCTTTTATGTTAGCCTCAACAAGTGATGACCCTGTTCCGCAATAAGGGTCAAAAAGCAAATCTGCATTTTCCCCGTATTTATT
>CBDUSJ010000232.1:0-4960 GCA_965369845.1 uncultured bacterium
ATATATAGCCAAAGCTACACCTACAATATTTCCGGTTCCAATTGTTGCTGATAATGCAGTGGTTAATGCACGAAAATGATTGATGTCGCCTGTATCACTTTTTTTATCATATTTACCGCTAATTATCTTAATCGAATGACCAAGTCTGGTTATCTGAAGAAACTTGAACCTGATTGAAAAATAAATTCCTGTTGGAATCAATAAAATCAAAAGAAGATAAACACCTACGTTATCATTGTAACTTACAATTATTTCATCAATTTTCTCTAATAAAACATTCATAAGGGCAAAAATGCTAATTTTCTTAATAACTGACAAAAATAAAAATGGAAAACAATTTTGACCGAGAAAAAACGGAATAAAAATATATTTTCAAACGAAGAAGATTTTAGCAGATTTTAGACATCTCTTAAAATACCTTTTATGCTCTTTATCTGTTCAGGGGTACCAAGAACAAATAATTTTGAATTTGGGATTACTTTTGTTTCGGGGCCGGGATTTACAATGTATTTTCCCTCAGGAGTTTTAAACCCGATAATATTTGCGCCCGATTTTTTTCTTACGCCAATTTCGTGGATTGTTTTATTAATAAAATTCGTGGCCAGTTGGCTACATTCAATTTCTTCAATGTTAGTCGGGTCTTCTCCGCGAATTGAGAGATGTTCAAGAAACTCGACCAAATCAGGGTTTGCAATAAGTTTTGCCATGTGAGCGCCACCAACTTTTTCGGGCATTACCACACTTTTAACACCGGCCATTTTCAGCTTTTTTTCATTGCTTTCGTTTGAGGCACGGCTCACTATTGCAATATGTTTGTTCAGTGCATGGGCTGTCAGAGCTACAAAAAGATTATCAGCATCGTTTGGAAGTGTGGTTATTATTGCTTTTGCTTTGCGTATTCCGGCTTTCTCCAGTGTTTCATCTTCGGTGGCATTACCTTCAATAAATCTGATTGATTTTCCATTGTAATTTTGTATTACATCACGTTTTTGATCGACGACAACAAAACGCCGGTTATGTGCCTGAAGTTCAAGCGCCGCCTGCTGTCCGTTTCTCCCAAATCCAACAACAATAACATGGTTTTCCATCTTTCGTCTGTATTTGTTTTTATATCCGTAAACGAGAAAATTTAACTGTCCCTCAAAAAAATAAGAGGCTATGATTGAAATAGAGTATGCAAAAAATCCTAAACTTATAAAACTTAAAAAAGCTGTAAATACTTTCCCAGTATCATCCAATGGCCGAACCTCGCCAAATCCTACTGTGGTTATGGTAATCATCGTCATGTAAAAAGCGTCGATAAAACTAAAACCTTCAATAGCCATATATCCCGATAATCCAATCAGGATAATCGTAATTAGTATCAGGACGGCAATAATTATTCTTTTGTTATTATAAACATCTTTCATCGACGGGTAGCAAATATTTCCTCAGTTTATGATTCTTTAATGCAAAAATAATCATTCTTGCCGGGATTAACGAAATTACCGGTAAGATCTTAAATTTTTTCTGTCCATGTTAAAAATTATTAAAATATTTGGTGGTTTATAAAATTGATTATATTTTTGTACTAAAAAACAAATTAAGTCAGTTTTTGTCAAAAATGAAATCGGAATATACAAAAGATAAAATTTTGCTTGCAGCAGCCAATATATTCAGCAAATTTGGTTTCCATAAAACTACTGTTGATGAAATTGCACGTGCTGCCCATAAAGCCAAAGGCTCTATTTACAATTATTTTAGAAGTAAGGAAGAATTATTCCAGGAAGTTATAGATAAAGAATTTCAAGCGTTGAGAAGTGAACTCATCAAAGCTATAGATAGTGGCAAAAATGCAAAGGAAAAACTGACAAACTACATTACTGTCAGGATGAAAACCTTAAATGAGTTAACTAATTTTCACGATGCATTAAAAAATGATTACCTGAATTACCTTGTATTTATTGAAGAAATCAGACAGAGATATGATAATGAAGAAACTATTCTTATTAAATCAATTTTAACCGGTGGAATAAATAATAACGAATTTGAAATTAAAAATGTCGAAATAACAGCTCCTGCTATTTTGACAGCTTTAAAAGGATTGGAAATACCTTTTTTTATAGAAGATAAATATAATGAGCTGGAAAACAGGCTAAACGAATTAACAAGAATTATGATAAGAGGAATGGAAAAACGTTAATTTTTTTTAAAATATAACTGACTATAAAACGTATTTAGTACAAATGGCATATTTATTGAATAAAAACTTAAAAATAATGTAAAATGAAAACAAAGGAAATATTTTTTCAAAAAGCAGTTGAAAGCATTATTTTCAACAAACATCTCAGACCTGTTGCTGCAAAGCAATTAGACAATTATATATTTAATAAATTCTCGAAAGACAGCGGTTTTGCATCTTATGAAGATAGGATAAAAAGATATCAGTTTTATTCCGCCATACTAAACGTTGCTGAAAAAAACATAGGGAAAGGATATTATTCAAAAACCGGAATGAAAAAAATGATCCATTCTATGACAGGAAGCAAATTTGTAATGAAGGCAGAGGATAAAATAGGAAAGATACAAATTGATTATAAATTAAAATATGGTGAATATCCTCCCGGATTTATTGTTTTAGCTCCTTCACAGAGATGTAATTTACAATGTACGGGCTGTTATGCGGGAAGCACCAACCGGACAGTATCAACGCTCCCGTATTCTGTTGTTGACAAAGTAATAAGTGACGTTCATGATGTATTTGGCAGAAAGTTCATAGTAGTTACCGGAGGCGAGCCATTTATTTACAAAAGTAACGGGAAAACACTGTTAGACATTTTCGAAAAATATAACGATGTGTTTTTTCTGGTTTATACTAACGGAACCTTAATAACACCTTCCATAGCTCAAAAGCTTTCGGAATTAGGAAATGTTTCACCTGCAATATCTGTTGAAGGTTATGAGCATGAAACGGATGAGCGCAGGGGAAAAGGTGTTTATAATAAAATAATGAAAGCTATGGAAAACCTGAGGAAGGCAGGGGTTCCGTTTGGAATTTCGGTAACAGCAACAAGTAAAAACTGTGATATTTTACTGACTGACAAATTCTACGATTATTATTTTGAAAAATTGGGCATTTCGTACATGTGGCAATTTCAATTTATGCCTATCGGACGTGGTAAAGAAACCTTTGACCTTGTTGTGTCACCCGAAAAAAGAGTAGAACTTTATAAAGTTTGGGAAAGAGTATTAACTGACAAAAAATATCCTGTTGCCGATTTCTGGAACAGTGGAGTAATAAGTAACGGATGCATAGCTTATGGCAGGCATAACGGATATATCTATATCGATTGGAACGGCAATATTACACCATGTGCTTTCGTGCCTTATTATGTTGATAATGTGTATGATTTATTCAAACAGGGGAAAAATCTTGGCGATGCAGTTCAATCCCGGTTTATGAAAAACGGACGTAGGTGGCAACAAAGTCATGAAAAAACACGCAAAAATCATCTGATGCCATGTTCGATAAGAGACCATTATAAAAATTTCAGAGAAAACATTATTACAGATAAAACAAAACCTGAAGACAAACAAGCAGCCGAAGCTTTAAAAGATGCAATTTATTATCAGACTATGGTTAATTACGATGAAGAACTAACGAAATTAACTGAGAATATTAATGAACACGAATATAGTGATTTATTACAGAAAATAGAGATATAATAATCAGTATTTTAAATGTATAAATAATGAATAATAACAAAATAAGAAAAACAGCATTGATAACAGGCGCTACAAGGGGAATTGGATATGAGCTGACAAAATTATTTGCTGATGATTCTTATAATTTGGTTTTAATAGCAAGAAGTATTGATAAACTAAAAGAAATACAAAAATATCTTAGCAAAAAACATAACATAGATATTTTAATAATTGCAAAAGATTTGTCTGTACCAAATGCAGCCATTGAAATATTTAATGAAATAGAAGAAAAACAGATTATAATTGATGTTTTGGTAAATAATGCAGGAATAGGCGATTTCGGATTATTTAATAACGAAAAGCTATTGAGAATATATCAAATTATGCAAATCAATATTGTTTCACTAACAGAATTGACTAGATTGTTTTTAAAAGGAATGGTTGACAGAAAAGAAGGAAAAATATTAAATGTTTCATCAATGGCAGCTTTTCAACCTGGTCCGTATATGGCAGTTTATTATGCAAGTAAAGCTTATGTTCAATCTTTTTCCGAAGCAATAGCAAGCGAATTGAAAGGAACAGGTGTTACAGTAACAGCTTTATGCCCGGGGCCTACAAAATCAGGATTTCAACACGAAGTAGGGAGTGAAGGCTCAAATCTATCAAAACTGAATTTACTTTCTTCTTCCGAATATGTTGCCAAATATGGGTATAGAGCTTTACACGAAGGAAAAAAAGTGGCGATACCAGGGTTTGTAAATGCTTCATTAATAAATACGTTAAAATTTATTCCCAGAAAAACCACAATACAAGTGGTTAAAAAATTACAGGAATTAAACAGAAAAAAAATTCTTGTTATAAATTAAAATCATGAGGGAAAAAATAAAAAAACCGGTTTCATTAGTTTTATCAAGCGGGGGAGCAAGAGGAGTTGCCCATATAGGAGTAATTGAGGAACTGGAAAAGCAGGGATATGAAATAAAATCCGTAGCTGGGACATCGATGGGTGCCTTGATAGGTGGAATATACGCTACCGGTAAACTTAATGAATACAAGGAATGGATTTGTACTTTGGACAAACTGGATGTTTTCAACCTCGTTGATTTTACTTTCAGTACTAACGGGCTTATAAAAGGAGATAGAGTATTTAAGGAAATGCAAAAATTCATCCCGGATGTAAATATAGAAGATTTGCAAATTCCTTATTCAGCAGTTGCAACTGATATTGTCAATGAAAAAGAAATTGTTTTCACAAAGGGTAGTTTGTTTGATGCAG
>CBDUSJ010000233.1:0-4926 GCA_965369845.1 uncultured bacterium
GAGATCCCGATAGCGAAGCATGAGCGTATCGGGAGTTAAATTGTTAAATGGCTAAATTGTTAAGCCACACTAATGTAACAATATAACAATTCAACAATATAACAATGTAACAATGTAACAATATAACAATATAACAATTTAACAATTCAACAATTCAACAATTCAACAAAATAACAATTTCCCCAAATAATTTAAGTAAACTTGCGAATCATTTTTGTTCATCGCTTGTTTTCGTTAATTCTGAAGTTCACATAACAGTTGTTTTTTTCACATTTACTAAATAAAGCGGCACACTTACTTATTTCACCTTGATTTGAGGCTTTACTTTGTTATATCTTTGTTGAAGAAAAAAATAAATAGTGTCATGGGAAAAGCTAAAAATAAAATACTGATTGTGGACGATACGATAAAAAACATGCAAATATTCGGAAATATACTTAAAAGTAAAAATTTTCATGTAACTTATGCAACAAACGGTTACGAGGCTCTTTCCATATTAAAATCCGAGCCGTTCGATCTTGTATTGCTCGATATACTTATGCCGGGAATGGATGGATTTGAGGTGTGCAAAAAAATAAAGTCTAATCCGCTGACAAATGAAATACCGATAATATTTTTAACGGCAGTAGTTGACAAAGACGATGTTAAAAAAGCTTTTGAACTTGGCGCAGTCGATTATGTAACTAAACCGTTCAGCCCTCCAGAATTAATTTCCAGGATAAGGATAAACCTGATACTTTCGATGGAGAAGGAAAATCTTCAAACAAAGATGAAACGGTCAACATTAAAACAAAATGTACAGTTGGAAGAAATTAAGATGCTTAAACTTGAAATAGAACAACTTAAAAAATCAAAGAAAGAAATTATTAAAATAGAAAAATCTAAATACAGTTTTTTAAAAAAGATATGTTATGAAATTAGGACTCCGGCAAGCGGAATTCTTGGTTTCTCTGAAATTCTTAAAAAGGAACCGACAAAATCGAATATAGAAAAAAATACCGGGGCAATGTTATCAGCCGCCCGAAAAATAATCAACTATTCAAATAAAGCTGTTTTAATTTCTCAAATTGAACCCGATATAATATTTGACTCAATGCGGCCGACAAAGATAAAAAGTCTTACAGACTACGCCATTGAAGAAACAAAGAAAAGTTGCGATGAAAAGAATATAAAAATCAGGTCAGAGATTAGTGAAAATTTATGTGAGATATGTATTGAACCAGAGTTTACTAAAGAAATAATTCAGATAGTTCTTAACAATGCAGTGGCTTTAAGTCCTGAAAATAGTGAGATTGTTTTATCTGCTGAAGAATATTTGGATAAGATAACGCTTAAAATCAATGACCGGGGACCCGGTTTTCCGGAAGATACTTATAATAAAATCAAGAATTTTTTAACAGATGATACTGCTTTTCAAAACAATAATTGGCCGGGATTAGATTTTGCAGAAGTGAAGTTGATTATGGATATCCATAAAGGAAAGATTGAAGTTTTAAACAAAACAAACGGCGGTGCAGAGGTTTCCCTAATTTTTCCAGTAAATGAAGCAAGGGTGGAAGCCATGCACCAATCTCTATCTCAACTAAATTAATACTTGTAGTACTTTTTCAATTAGAAAAGACAAGCTCTTATGCTTGTCTTTTCTTTATTTATTTGAGATTCTCAAGAAGAAATTTAGTAATCTTTTTAAAAAGATGGAAAGTTGTATTAGGCCCGGTGTAAATACCATGGTTCGAATTGGGATAAACCATCACCTCAAAATCTTTATCGGCTGCAACCAATGCTGAAATAAGGTCGTAAGTGTTTTGAGGATGAACATTATCATCTGCCATGCCATGAACTACTAAAAATTTTCCTTTCAGTTTGTCAACATGATTTATCGGTGAATTATCATCATAGCCATCCGGATTTTCCTGGGGAGTACGCATGAAACGTTCAGTATAAATATTATCATAATATCTCCAGTTGGTAACAGGCGCCACAGCAATACCGACACTAAAATAATCGGCTCCTTTGGTCATGCACAGCGCTGACATATATCCGCCGTAGCTCCATCCAAAAATTCCAATATGGCCTTTGTCGATGTATGGCAAAGTTCCAAGATATTTTGCCGCTTCAATCAGGTCGATGGTTTCAAATTTACCCAGTTCTTTATAGGTCATTTTTTTAAATTCTTCACCACGACAAGCTGTTCCACGATTATCAACAGATACAATGATAATTCCCTGCTCGGCAAGATATTGATTCCAAAGATCGCCACGCCCGTAATTATTACGCACGGTTTGTGAACCGGGACCGCCATAAATGTCCATTAAAACCGGATACTTAACCGAAGTATCAAAATTTGGCGGCAGTATTTTCCATCCGTTGAGTTCAACGCCTTCGGAAGTGGTAAATGTGAAAAATTCTTTCTTACTCAAATTATATTCTTCCCTGCGTTCGATAAGTTTTTGGTTGTCTTCAAGTATTCTTATTTGTTTTCCGTCGCTTCCGCGATTTACAGTTATCACAGGAGGTGTATTTGCATTCGACCATGTATTGATAAAATATTTAAAGGTCGTGCTAAATTCTGCTTTGTCTGTTCCGGCTTTTGGTGTAAGACATTTGTTGTTCTTTCCGTTAAGTCCCACAACATAAACATTCCTGTCGAGAGGTGAAACTTCCGCTGCTGCGTAATAAACTTTTTTCTTCTTCCGGTCAACGCCAAGCAGGCCGGTAACATCCCAGTTTCCGGTGGTAAGTTGTTTAATTATTTTTCCTGTCATATCATATAAATAAAGATGATAAAAACTATCTCTTTCGCTTGGTATAACAAAGCTTTGACCATCATCGAGGAAAACAATGTTGTCATAAATACTTTCGTCGATATAATATTTATTCTCTTCAGAATAGATCACTCTTGACTGTCCGTTTGATGCATCGGCAAGTAAAATCTCAAGTTTGTTCTGCAAACGATTGAGCCGTAATATCGCAAGGATATTTGTTTCCGTTGTCCACATAATTCTCGGAATGTACTGATCGGTCTCACTGCCGGTGTCCATTGTTTGTGTTTCCCCCGACTCAAGAGAGTAAACATGAATGCTTACAATCGAATTATCCTCCCCAGCCTTGGGATATTTATATTTATTTCCTTTCGGATAAAGCTCTCCATAATAAGTCAGAAAGTATTCCTGAACTTCACTTTCATCAAAACGCATATATGCAAGTTTTTTACCATCAGCCGACCATTTGAATCCATTCGTAACAGCGAACTCCTCTTCATAAACCCAGTCGGTGGTTCCATTAATAATGTGCCTGTCTTTACCATCGAAGGTAATTTGCTTTTCTTCACCGGTTTCCAGATTTTTAATGAAAATATTATTTTCCCTAACGAATGCAACTTTATCTCCAACGGGAGAAAAATCGGCAAGGCGTTGTTTTCCGTTTTCAGAAAGAGGGCTTAATTTTTTTGTACCAAGGTCGAAAATATAATAATTTGATTTTGATGAATATCTGTAAATACGTTCAGTTTCAGTGGCAAACAGAATTTTGGTTTCATCTTTATTAAACCTGTACGATCTCATCCGTATGGGAATAGTATCGCTTTCGGGTATCAGCTCATCAGCAATAACGATTACCCGAAACAATTCCCCTGTTTTATAGCTGTAAGCATTTATCGAGTCTTTTTTTAGCTGGGTATAAAACTCTCCGTCTTTCATCGAGCGAAGCCCGTAAACACCCTTTGGCGACAGTGTACGTTCTTTAAAGATCAGGTCGAGAGTGAGATCTTTCTTTTCCTGGGCAAAAACCACCCCCGAAAGAAACAGAAACAACAATGTAATTAATGGGATTTTTTTCATAAGTCTAAATTTTTAAATTATTATTTATGAGTATTACTTTTCAAAAATCAAAAGTAAAAAAAATAGAAGTTTATTAATTCCTTTTTCAGAAAATATTTATTTTTGTTGTCCAAAAAATGGGGCGTTAGCTCAGTTGGTTCAGAGCGCATGCTTGACAGGCATGAGGTCACCGGTTCGATTCCAGTACGTCCCACGTTAAAGATAAGTCACTTACAGAAGTTTGAAAGTGGTTTTTTTTCAAATAATTTTTTATAATTAGGATGAATATGAAATTTATTAATTCTATATGTTTCAATAAAAAAAAATAAAATGATTACTAAATCTGAAATATTGGATATTGTTAATAAAATTGTATTAAATGCAAATCCGGATAAAATTTATCTTTTTGGTTCATATACCACCGGAGATGCAAATCAGGATAGTGATATCGATTTATTAATTATTAAGGATACTATAGCCACAAGGATTAAACGTAGTATAGAAATTCAAAAGTTGTTGATAGGAACAAAAGTCCCTGCTGATATTTTAGTTTACACAAATAAGGAATTTGAAGAAGAAAAATCTAAAAAATTTTCTTTTTTAAATTCAGCTATTAAAAAAGCTCAAATATTATATGAAAGAAAACATTGAAAGGTTAAAAAATTGGATATTAAAAGCAGACCATGATTTAGGGACTGCCATTGTGATACATCAGTACCTTCCTGATTATTCAGATACCATTTCTTTTCATTGCCAGCAAGCAGTTGAAAAATACTTAAAATGTCTATTAGAGTTTAATACAATTGAATTTAGGAGAAGTCATGATTTAAGATATTTACTTGACTTGTTGGATGATGCTGTTAGGATTACAAATGACCAATACGAAAAAGCGATTAAATTAAACGGATTTGGAGTTGAAGTTAGATATCCGGATTTAAAGTTAGATTTGACTAAAGAAGAAAAACTTGAAGCAATAGAAATTGTCAAGGAATTTAGAGAATTTGTAAAGAAAAATATTGATTTTGAAATAAGCGACAATAAATTGCCATGTAGCTAACAGGCGCAATAATAATAAAACCTTTTTTAGCGCAAGCGCACAAGTCCCGCA
>CBDUSJ010000234.1:0-4918 GCA_965369845.1 uncultured bacterium
AGAGTTGAAGGGTTAAAAAGTTGAAGAGTTGAAGAGTTAAAAATTACAATTGAATTATTAATTTTGAAAATTATTTCTACCGATTAGTTATGATTCAAAATCAGGATGCAAAACAGTTTCTCGAAAAAGCCTGTCAAATACCTTTTGTTGATGTAAGATCGCCAAAAGAATATCAGCAGGGGCATATACCGGGAGCATACAATATTCCGTTGTTTGAAAATGATGAGAGGGCTGTGGTTGGAACTATCTACAAATATTCCGGTAGAGAATCGGCTATATTGAAAGCTCTTGACATTGTCGGGCCAAAAATGTCAGGTTTTGTTAAACAAGCCGGCAGGATTACGGTTCGAAAAAGTGTTTTATTACATTGCTGGCGTGGCGGTATGCGTTCTGAAAATATGGCCTGGCTTTTATCAATGGCAGGTTTTAATGTTTTTGTCCTTTCCGGCGGTTACAAAGCTTACAGAAAATTTATCAGAACCGGGTTTGAGAAAAATATGAAATATCTCGTTCTGGCCGGTTATACCGGTTCAGGTAAAACGGAAATACTGGAAAATCTAACTGCATCAGGGCATCAGGTTCTGCACCTCGAAAAAATTGCAAGTCATAAAGGCTCGGCATTTGGACAGCTTGACCAGGCACCGCAACCGACAAACGAACAATTTGAAAACGATCTGTATGAAAACTGGCATCGGTTCGCTCCATCCAAAACTGTATGGCTTGAAGATGAAAGCAAGGCAATTGGAAAAGTGAATATTCCCGAACCACTCTTTTTGAAAATAAGGCAAAGTAAAATTGTTTTTGTTGATATGGAAAAATCTTTAAGAATAAAAAGACTGGTGAGCGATTATGCTTCCTGTCCACCTGATAAATTAAAGTCAGCGCTTTATAAAATTGAAAAAAAGCTTGGTGGCCAAAAAACAAAAGAAGCCGTTGAAGCGATTGATAAAAAAGATTTCAGTATTGCTGTTGAAATAATTCTGAATTATTACGATAAAACATACAGATTTGGCCTGCAAACAAGAAAAGCCGATACAATTTATCGTTTGAAAGTTAATACCCCGGATGCCCGGGAAAATGCAGATCGTATCATTGATTTTTGCAAATCTTTACAATTACTATAATTTTGTCATCAGTTGTATTGATAAATAATTAAACCGGAAATGAAAACTATTTACTTAGATTATAACGCAACAACGCCTATCGACAAGGAAGTGGCAAACGCCATGAAGCCGTTTTTAGATGAATACTTCGGGAATCCTTCCAGCGCTCATTCCCTTGGTGTTAAGACCAGGCAGGCTGTTGAACACGCACGCAAGCAAATATCCCGGTTACTCAATTGTTATCCAGACGAGATAATTTTTACAAGCGGGGGTAGCGAATCGAATAATTATGCAATTAAAGGAGTTGCATTTCGTAGCAGGAACAGGGGAAATCACATTATTACTTCCTCTATAGAACATCCTGCCGTAATGGAGGTTTGCAGGTTTTTGGAGTCTATCGGCTTTGAAGTAACTTATCTTCCTGTTGATAAATACGGCCTTGTCAATCCTGATGATGTTGAAAAATCAATAAAAGTAAATACAATTCTTATCACAATAATGCATGCCAATAATGAGGTTGGAACGATACAGCCTGTTGAAAAAATTGCAGAAATTGCAAAGCGGCATAGTGTTCTTTTTCATACCGACGCCGCCCAGTCTGTCGGAAAGATTGCCACTGATGTGAAAAACCTCGGCGTTGACCTTTTATCTGTCGCCGGGCATAAATTTTACGCTCCTAAAGGCATTGGCGCGTTATTTATCCGAAGGGGCGTTAAATTACAAAAGTTGATTCACGGGGCCGACCATGAACAAAACTTGCGGGCAGGCACGGAAAATGTTCTTGAAATTGTCGGGCTCGGAAAAGCAGCAGAGATAGCCGGGCGCGATTTGCAGAAGAATTCCGGGCATTTAAAAAAAATGCGGGACATTCTTCACGAAGCACTAAATAAATTACCGGTAGAAGTAAAGCTCAACGGCCATCCGGAAAAACGACTTCCCAACACACTTAGCCTGAGTTTTAAAAATATTGAAGCCAACACACTACTTTCGGAAATTGAAGGTGTTGCCGCCTCCGCCGGCGCTGCCTGTCATGCGGATAATATCGATATTTCTTATGTTCTTACTGCAATGAAAATTCCAATAGAATTTGCAATGGGGACAGTAAGATTTTCAACCGGGAAATATACCACTAAAGAAGAAATTAACCGCGCTGCAAAAATAATCTCCGAAGCAGTGAAACGGTTGAAGCCAAATTCAGAAAGCGCTCCTTCTGAAACCGGAACAGCGGATGAAATAAAACTGACTCATTTTACGCATGGTTTGGGATGTGCCTGCAAAATCAGGCCGCAATATTTAGAACGTGTGTTAGAGGATATACCCGTTATTTTTGACAAAAATGTGCTTATTGGCGCTGACACCTCTGATGATGCTGCCGTGTATAAAATTAATGAAAATACCGCAATAGTCCAAACAGTTGATTTTTTCACTCCTATTGTTGACGACCCGTATCATTTCGGGGCAATTGCTGCTGCTAATTCACTCAGCGACATTTATGCGATGGGAGCAAAACCTTTGTTTGCCCTTAATATTGTTGGTTTCCCCGATAACCGCCTTCCGATTGATGTTTTGAAAAAAATACTTAAAGGAGCATCTGATAAAGCTGAGGAAGCCGGAATACCGATTCTTGGGGGACACACGGTTGAAGATACAGAACCAAAATTCGGGATGGTTGTAACCGGAATAATAAATCCTGATAAAGTTCTTTCAAATGCAGGGGCAAAGCCGGGAGACGTGTTGATACTTACAAAACCATTAGGAACGGGGATAATTTCAACAGGAATTAAAAGAGGGCTTGTTGATAATGAGCTGAGAGATATAATAATCGGGATAATGAGTGAGTTGAATGAAAAAGCAGCTTCGGCGCTAGACAAATTTGATGTTAACGCCTGCACCGATATTACCGGATTTGGTCTGATGGGCCATTTGAAAGAAATGGTTCAGGCAAGCGCCGTTGAAGTAGAAATAGACAGTAAAAACGTTCCCCTGATACCTGGCGCCGCCGATCTGGCAACTGCCGGAGTTGTGCCGGGCGGCACGAAAAATAATCTTGATTATGTTTCAGGAGTTGTAAACTGGGCAGATGATATTTCTGAAACCACAAAATTATTACTTTGTGATGCACAAACTTCAGGGGGTTTGTTGATTTCTTTACCAATCAGATTCAAAGATAAACTTCTTGAAGAATTACAAAAAAATGGCGTTGATAGCGCAAAAGAAATTGGTTGGGTCAAGAATGTGGGAGACGGGAAAATTTTTGTTGTATAAAAATATAGAGAATGTAAATTCCGTTACTTGTAGATAATGAAAAGAGAAGTTGTCTTATCCAAAAGAGTGAAAAATAAAATTTGAAAAGCTATTTGAATATTTAGAAAAGGGTATGTTTTATTTAAAGACAGCGGCGACCCAGTCATTTTTCATACGATAATCGGTTTTTTCCAGCTTGTATTTATGAGCTTCATTTTCAATTATCTGGAGGTCGTTTTTATAAAACCCGCTTAGGAATATTTTTCCTTATTTTTTTAAAACCGATACGTAATCTTTGAGTTGCTTAAGTAATACGTTTCTGTTGATGTTGGCAATGATAAGATCGAATTGTCTGTTATTCGGGAAAATCGGTTTCGGCGTATTGTACTTTTATTTCAGATGTTTTGTTGCGGGCGATATTTTCTTTTGTGTTTTCGTAAGCCCATTTATCATTATCCACAGCTAATACTTTAGCCGCTCCCATCTTTGAAGCAAGAATTGCGAGAACGCCGGTGTCGCATCCCATATCGAGAACCGACTTATTTTTTACATCCGAATTTAACAATAATTCAATCATCATCGATGTGGTTTCGTGATGAGCAGTACCGAACGACATTTTCGGTTCGATAACAAGATCGTATTCAATATCTTTATTTGGTTTGTGAAAAGGAGCCCTCACAAAACATTTTCCGGCAATCAGGACCGGTTGGTAATTACTTTCCCATTTAACATTCCAGTTTTGTTCGGGAATCAGTTTGCTGCTGTGGTTTAAGCTTATAAAAGGGATTAGTTCTTTTTTCAGATTTTTTAATTTATCTTCGTCAAAATCAATAGCCGGAATATATGCCAGCAGTCACTCCTTTGTTTCGATAAAACTTTCAAAACCTAAATTGCTAAGATATGCCGAGATTATATCGCGAGAAATACCGGAATTATTTCTATTCTTATTTCAAAATAATCCATGCTTACTGAGAGATTAATTATTGTAACGCAGCCATTTCCATAATTCTCTGTAATTTATTTTTTTACCATACATCAGTATTCCTGTTCTGTATATTTTGGCTGCCAGCCAGGTAGCGCCGAGAAAACCGAAAATTAGTATTGTCATCGAAAGTAGTAGTTCATAGTAAGGAACGCCAAAAGGTATTCTTATCATCATTATTACAGGCGAGGTAAAAGGAATTATCGATAACCAGAAAGCCACCGGCCCGTCGGGATTACTGGTAACAAACTCCGCCATAATTATTGACAAAATAAGTGGAATTGTAATAGGCAACATAAATTGTTGTGTGTCGGCTTCGCTGTCAACCGCCGAACCTACCGCTGCGAATAATGCTGCATACAACAGGTATCCCGCAAGGAAATAGAAAAGAAACGAACCTATCATCACTCCGTAATTAACCGAATTTATTGCTTCAAGAATCTGAATGCTCATATCATCTTCAATTTCCAGTTTCTTTGAAAATTCTCCAAGCTGGTTTTGATTCACGATTTTTCCCTGCCCGGTGTAAAGTTTTTCGGCTTTGGTAAGTTGATCCTGGCTTGATAAAGATAATTGAAAAACAGTTACA
>CBDUSJ010000235.1:0-4915 GCA_965369845.1 uncultured bacterium
TTATCATGCCAAACTGCTATATTTATACCAACAACGTTTTTAAATAGAGCTAAAAAGATTAATATTTTTATTTTTTTTTAGAATTTGATTTTTTTATGTAGAAAATTCTTATCTTGAACGTTTTTTTATAAATACATATAAAATCGTTAGCAAATTATTGCTAAGTTGTGAAAAAGGAAAATTATGAGAAATTTTAAAGACAAAATTTTATACAAAAGGAAGCTTATCGAAACCTGTAGGAAATATTTAATGAAAACTGCTGACAATCTTAGAACAGCTATGGAAGATGCACAACACAGCGCAAACGAATATGGGCAGCCAAAAGACCGATACGATTCGTACAGAATACAGTTATTAAGAAAAAGAGACCTGCTTGCCAGGCAATACCAACAAGCATTAGAACAGTTAAACGTTCTGGATAAAATAGGAACAGAAAAATTACATAAAAAAGTGGGATTTGGCTCGGTCGTATTTACAAACGAACAAAAAATATTCGTCTCGACGGGTATTGGAAAAATTAATTTTGAAGACGAAATCTTTTATGCAATTTCGCCGATGGTGCCTGTTTTTAATGCAATGAAAGGACTTATAAAAGGTGAAAGTTATACATTCAGAGAAAAAAAAATTACTGTCCTTGATATTCTTTAAAATTCCAGAATTATCTTTTTGGTACTCTAATAAAATTTTTACAAAAGAAAAACGCAAAAATTATCGAGTTCAGCCACCTGATTTTTTTGTCTTATATCCCTCGCTTATCAGAATTTCAATAACCTTATCACAAAAGTTACCCTGGATTAAAATTTCACCGTCTTTTGAAGTTCCCCCGACACCACACTTCGATTTTAGCTTTTTTTCAAGTTGTTTCAAATCTTCGAAACTTCCTTTAAAACCTGTTATCAGGGTTACTGTTTTGCCTTTCCGTTGCTTTCGGTCGAGCCTGACTTTCAAGTTCTGTTGTTGCGGAGGCAGGGTTTCCTGAACCTCATCTTCTTCATAATCAAATTCAAAATCAGGATTAGTTGAAAAAACTATATCTGCTTTGGTTTTTTTTCTTTTACTCATAAAAAAAATATTGGATGCAAAAATATAAATTTGAAGATTGTATATTTGCCTTTTTTGATTTATTGATGGTTATGATAGAGCAGTTTTCAGTTTTACTGTCGAAACACCTGAAACTCGGACATATCTTACTGCCTTATTTTATAATAGGGGAGGGGGAAGATTATTTTGAGGTGAGCCAGCGTGTTTCATTTGCAAATATCAAAAACCATAAAAATCAGTTAAGCGATATTGAATTTGAAATCGTTAAGGAGATAGAAGAATACAATAATCAAAACCTGAAAAAGAGGTTCACAAATAAAAAAATCAGCCCGCAAGAGTTTTTGCAGAACCTCTCTGATAAATATATTCAGGATTTTATTCGTCCTTTTATCGAAAGGCAGATGGCCAAGTGTTTAAGTTTGATTGCCGAAACAAAAATCCCTGTTTTTTTTAAGGAAAACAAAAAAGTTGTTTATGAAATTAATAGGATTGAAGTCGAGCCAAATCCTGCGGAGATCGTTTTCAATTTTATCAGAGAACGAGAAGAAACCCGTTATTTTCAGACAATACGGCACGATAGCAGTGTGGTAAATCTTAACGTAAAAAACGGAAAAATTATCCCACACGACCCTTGTTGGTTGCTGCTTGAAAATAAATTGTATCATTTTAAAGAGAAAGTAGATGGTAAAAAGCTAAAAGTTTTTTTTGATAAAGAATTTATTCAGGTTCCACAAAAACTTGAAAATCATTATTATTCAACTTTTGTAAAAAAATGTCTAACAAATTTTCCGGTTGTTTTTAAAGGATTCAGGGTTGATGATATTAACGTTGACAAAAAGGCTGTGTTATCTCTTGAAAACGACCTTACAGGAAAGCCGCTCCTGCAATTGTATTTTTCTTATGGTGATAAAAGATTTTTACCGGAAAAGAAAAAATCAGTTTTTGTAGAGTTTGAAAATAAAGATAACAGTTTTGCTTTTTATCGTTTTCAGCGTGATAAAAACTGGGAGAAAAACAGTATAAAATTTCTTACCGAACACGGGTTGAAGTTAAGGTATGATAGCGCTTTCATCCTTCAGGCTCAAGATAACATTAAGCAGGATGAAGCGCTGTACAATCTTGTCAACTGGCTGAATAAAAATGAAGCTGTTCTAAAAAATCATAATTTCAAAATTTTACAGGAATATATAAAAGGCGAGTATTTTACCGGAGAAATAACGACTGTTGTAAAATTTACCGATAAAGTAGATTGGTTTGATGTGTATGCCGTAGTGAAATTCGGAGATAAATTTGAAATTCCTCTGATAAAATTTCACAAGCATCTTCTTAACGGGATACGCGAATATTTACTCCCTGACGGCGCTATTGCAGTATTGCCGAAAGAGTGGTTCGCAAAATATACCGATTTGCTATCTTTTTGCATACGGGATAAAAATAGGCTGAAGCTCAAAAAATTTCATTACCCGCTAATTAGCCGTGCTACTGAAGATAGTGTTAGTTTTCAGCAACGGCTCAAGGATCTTTACTCCGGTTTTATTCCGAAGGAAATTAAATTGCCTGATGATTTGAAAGCTAAACTGAGAAATTATCAGGTAGATGGATTCAGATGGATGAATTTTCTCAAGGAACAAAATTTTGGCGGTTGTCTTGCTGATGATATGGGCTTGGGAAAAACCCTCCAGACTTTAACACTTTTACTGAAAAACAAAAAAACAGGCGAAAATATTCAAAATAAATTTGAGAATACAAAAACAGGCCAGCTTAGTCTTTTCGATAATTACGAAACGGAAGTTACGAGTTGTTCAGTTTCCTTAATTATTATGCCTGCATCGTTGGTGCATAACTGGGCTAATGAAATAACAAAATTTACTCCGGCGCTGAATTTTATTATTTATACCGGCCAGAACCGTTCGGATTATTTAAAAAATTTTGATAATGTAAATATTATACTGACAACTTATGGAACTATCAGAAATGATTATAAGATTTTAGAAAATTTTTATTTTGAATTTATTATTTTAGATGAAAGCCAGTTTATAAAAAATCCGGGATCAAAAATCGCTTATGCTGTGAGCCGCCTGAACGGGAATTACAGATTTACTCTCAGTGGCACTCCTGTTGAAAATTCGCTTACTGACCTGTGGTCTTTAATGAATTTTATCAACAAGGGGCTTTTGGGAGAACTTGCATTTTTTAAAAAGGTTTTTGTGCTGCCGATAGAAAAACACAATAATGAAAAACAAAAAGAAAAGCTAAAGTTACTGATAAAACCGTTTATTTTACGAAGAACAAAACTCCAGGTAGAAAAAGAACTTCCCGAATTGTTAGAGGAATATTTTTATTGTGAAATGACTCCCGAACAAAAGAAAAACTACACAGTGGAAAAATCTCGTGTTAGAAATCTTATTATTCAAACAATTAAGGAGCGAGGTATTGGTAAATCTTCGGTAATTATTTTGCAGGCTTTGACCAAACTCCGCCAGTTGGCAAATCATCCCGTTCTCACTGATAAAGATTATCTTTTTGATTCCGGCAAATTTAACGAGGTTGTAAGGAATTTTGAAACTCTGATCAGCGAGGGGCATAAGGTTTTGATTTTTTCTTCATTTGTAAAACATCTTAACCTTTTTGCAAAATATTTCAGCGAGAATGATTATCATTTTTCAATGCTTATAGGGAAAACCAGGAATAGGGAAAGAGTTATAAAAACCTTTCAGGAAGACGACAGACAAAAAGCATTTCTTATTTCCATTAAAGCGGGGGGCGTTGGCCTTAACCTTACCCAAGCCGATTACGTTTTTCTTCTCGATCCTTGGTGGAATCCCGCCGTTGAAAATCAGGCCATCAACAGGGCGCATCGAATAGGACAGACAAAACATGTTTTTGCATATCGTTTTATCACACTCGACACAATTGAAGAGAAAATACTTAGTCTTCAGCAAAAAAAATCCAGACTTGCAGATATATTTATCAACACCGAAAGTCCGATAAAAAGGTTATCGGCAAAAAATATTGAAGAGTTATTTGAATAATTGTAATTGTTCACAGTTTAAGAAAAGCCGTATAAATAGCTGAATGCCTGTCTTTAGGGTTAAATTGTTAAACCACAACAATATAACAATTTAACAATTTTTTAGCATACAAATTTAAAATCGTGAACTGTTACTAAAAAATCTTACTTTTACTGAATAATAAAAATGAATCATAATCTGCGAAATATTTTATTTACAATCCTGATTGTTGTTACAGCATTTTCGTGTGTCAGGAGAACGTACAATGCTGTTTATCCTACCCTTAGCGATGGGAGGTACGACAGTGAATTTCCTTACAGGAATTGTTCAAAAGAGCTTGATGCTGTCTCACGCTCGGTAAAAAAACTCTATTGCATTGTCGAATATGATCGTTATATCTTTAGCGACGACAACGTTTTTACACCTTCAATCCTTGATGGCGCTGATATCAAAAAAATGGATGTTGAAAAACGTTTTTTCAGTGAATCGGTACACGGAACCGCCACGATTATTAAGAATGATAACTACAGACTTATGGTTATGACTTGTGCGCATGTAGTAAATTATCCCGATACAATTTTTTCATTTTTTACCGATGAATATGGTCAGGAATCGAGATATCTTGAGAGTGTGTCAATTAAAAAAAGGCAACTAAATTTTATAAGGGATCTGCCGGATAACGGACTTCTTGAAATAATTAAAATTGATAAAGACCTTGATATTGCATTTTTAGGTAAAAAGTTTGATAATGCTAATGTACAGATAAGCGTGTTTAATTATCCTACAGGTAAAGCCAAAAACCTGGAATGGGGTAATTTTGTTTATATTATGGGCTATCCTGCCGGCTACCAGATGATCACTAG
>CBDUSJ010000236.1:0-4895 GCA_965369845.1 uncultured bacterium
GGTCAACCTCTGTAGCGCCCAAAACAACCACATCAACCATCGTGGAAAAATTTCCTTTACCATGATAGTTGTAACTTGTAAATGGGCTTGTATTTATGTGTCCCGGGTTTTCCCTCATTGAACGGACACCTTCAAGATCAAAAGTCTGGCCATCGAGGATATAATCCACAAGGCCTTCCTCGAGCATCTGAACCGGGTATTTGTTACTTCCTGCACGAATAAACCTGGCTTTTATCCCGCGTTCTTTTAACATCTGGCCAAAATAAATCCCTATTGAAAGCGATGTTCCGCCGGCGCCTGCCTGATACGAAAATCCATCTTTCACAATTCCGGCTTCGTCGCAAAATCTGGCGGTCATCTCGGCAATCAACAGCCTGTCCGGACTTTTAGTGATTTGCGTTGTGCCGCTGACAATTTTTTCAGCAATTCCCACTTTATCAACTTTAACAGTGTAGTCAACATAATTACCGTGAATTTGCCACGGGATACACGGGAAAGGCACAATATTGTCGGTAACAACAATAACCTTGTCGGCGTATTGAGAATCGGCCAGCGCAAATCCGAGCAAACCGCAGGCTGCCGGTCCATCAACGCCGTTGGCATTACCGAAAGTATCGGCAGAAGACGCAGCAATTACAGCAATATCAATTTGAACTTCTCCGTCCTGCACGGCTTGGTAACGACCGCCATGAGAACGCAAAATTCCCAACCCCTGCATTTTTCCCTCGGAGCAGAATCTTCCCAAAGCGCCGTTCATACTTCCTTCGATACGATTTATTGTGCCATCCTCGAGATATTTAATTATCGGTTCGTGGCAGGGAAATGACGCCGAAGGGTACCATCTCAGATTTTTAACTCCAAGTTCGGATGCAATTTCGAATATTTGGTTAGCGATAATGTCGCCGTTTCTGAAGTGGTGGTGAGTCGAAATTGTCATTCCATTTTTCAAACCTGCTTTTATCAACGCCTCTTTAAGCGATGGAACCAGTTTGTTGCCATCGGCGGGATAATCAGCACAGGTGGCGATACGTGGAGCGTGTTTTCTGCCAGTAGGTCGATATTTTCCAACTCCTAAAAACGGTATGTGTTCTTCACCGTTGATAATACTCGGAACAATCCTTCCGGCAGCGTTTTTCACTAATTTATCGTATTTTTTCATGTGTTAATAATTTTAGCCGCGAAACTTGTCCGTATGGATGCGCAAATATTATTTTTTAGTTTTGAAAATAATTATATCCTTGTATGTTTAAAAAATAATTATGGGTGTTTCATAAAATAAATAATTTATACTAATTCTTTTTTTCAGCTAATAACTCTTCCCTCCAGTCCGAAACGATCAAACCAAGCGATACGGCAAGATTAATAATTTTCTGCGCTCTTTTAACCACAGGCGGATCTATCATTTTTGTTCCAAGTGAAACTACGCCAAGACCTCTTTCGGTAGCTTCAATAAAAGCATTTACAATTTTTTTCGCTTTCTCAATATCAGCCTTGTCGGGAGCGAAGTTTTCGTGAATAACTCTTATTTGCCTTGGATGGATGCATCCCATTCCATCAAATCCAAGAGATTTAGATGTCAAGACATTTTTCTTCAAGGCCTCCATATCTGCAATATCTGAAAAAACCGAATCGATAGCCTGAATGCCGGCAGCCTTGCAGGAATTTACAAGTTGTGTTCTTGCAAAAAAGGATTCGGTAGCTTCATTGGTTCTTTTAGTGCCAAGATCGGCGGTGTAATCCTCAAGCCCGATTGCGAGAGCAACAACATTATCAGCCGCTGTTGCAACTTCGAAAGATTTTATAACACCAAGAGCGCTCTCAATTATAGGCATCAGCCAGATATCGCCGGTAAGTTTTTTATCGGTTTTGATCTTTGAAATTTTTTCATTGATTTGGCGAATCTGATCTGCACTTTCACATTTTGGTACAATTATCAGGTTTACTCCGTGAGGCACAATAAAATCAAGGTCATCCAAACCTTTGGGGACCTGGTTTATTCTTACCATTTTTTCAGCGCCGTAAAAGTTCAGGTTACGCAAGGCATTACGAACAAGAAATTTTGCTTCATGCTTTTTATCATAAGCAACGGCATCCTCTAAGTCAAGGATCAGTCCGTTGGGTTTATGTATTCCGGCGTTTATCATCAGACTCGGAGTGTTTCCCGGAAGATACAATCTTGAAAACCTGAATTGTTCTTTTTTTGTGTCGTATTTATTTTCATCAATAATATCGAATATAAATTCCTTCGGGCTATTGATGAGTTTTTTAACTGCTGCTTCAATCCTGGCAGCTATCACAAATGGCAGCGCCCCCGAATCTTCAATACAAAGAACAGCATTTTCAATTCCAAAATACCGAAGGATTTCTTTGGCAAGTTCCGTTGTTTCTTTACCAAACATCACCTTCACCTTGCTTTCCAAACGAATATCAAGTCCGCCATCTTCGGTAAGTTCAAGAGTTACAAAGCAGTCGGAACGAACCCTCTTTCCTTTATTTCCGGCAAACGCAATTTTTTCCAATTTAGCTTCCATTTTTTTGATTATAAATTCATTTAATATTTTTATGACTGCAAAAATATTTTAAAAGCTGATGTTGGACAAATTAAATAAAAATTTTTTTTAAGAAAAAAACGAACCTACCTTACCGGCGAGGCGGATACCCAATTTTAAACACAAACAGGAGATAAAATTTATTTGTAGGTAAATTCATTTTTGGATGAAATTCGTGAATTTTATCTACTGGTGTTTGATAAAAAATCTACTTTTGTAAGAATGGGAAAAGCAATATTCAGGTATAAGACCTCTAAAACAAAAAAACTTTAAATGCACGGATTTAACAAAAAGTATTTTTTCAAAGGAAATTATTATTCCGTATTACTGAAAAAACTGCTGCTGGCGCTGGCTTTGTTATGGTTAAGCCGTTTGTCGCTGTATTTTTTCAACACTAATTATTTTTCTTATCTGAACACAGGAGAGATTTTTAAAATTTTCTTTTTTGGTTTGAGATTCGATCTTTCTGCCCTGATTGTAATTAATTCGCTTTTTATTTTTCTTCAAACATTTCCGACACCATTAAGAAATTTTAAATTTTACCGGGTTCTTTCCAATGTTGTCTTTTACTTTTTTAATACGATCGGACTGGCTGCAAATTTCACAGATGTAATTTATTACCGGTTTACTCAAAAGAGAATGACCGGTGATATTTTTACCTTCATCAGTGAGGATAACACAATTACAGGACTCATACCTCAGTTTATGAAAGACTTCTGGTATATTTTACTTTTATGGCTGTTTTTTATTTTTGTCCTTATTTTTCTTAGTAAAAAGATAAGGTTTAAAAAGAAAAAATCAAATAAAAACATCTGGATTTATTATTCGTATCAAATAGCCTTGTTTTTGTTTTCCGTATTTGTTTCAGTAATTGCGATAAGAGGCGGGTTTCAGTTAAAGCCCATAAATATTATTACCGCCGGAAGATACACAGAAGCCAGGAATGTTCCTCTTATTCTGAATACCCCGTTTACAATAATAAAAACTATCAGCCAGGAAGGTATAAAACCCGTTAGATATTTTGATAAAAAAAAATTGGACAAAATTTATACTCCCGTGATAACAGCCGGACAAAACAGAATTCTTTACAACGACACTCTGTTCAGAAAGCAAAATGTTGTAATAATAATTATGGAAAGTCTTTCGAGCGAGCATGTGGGGGCTTTTAACAAAAACATAAATAATTACAAGGGCTTTACTCCTTTTCTCGATTCATTGATAAATATCAGCTTTGTTTTTAACGGCTTTGCAAATGGCAAACAATCCATCGAGGGTATTCCTGCTACGCTTGCAAGCCTGCCAGCCCTGATGAACAGGCCATATATCAATTCGGGCTATGCCGGCGATAAGATCAACAGCCTCGCAAGTCTTCTCGGTAAAAAAGGTTATTCTACTGCATTTTATCACGGAGGGACCAACGGCACCATGGATTTTGACGGTTTTGCCGATATTGCAGGATTTGAAAAATATTATGGCCGTTTTGAATATAATAACGACGATGATTATGATGGTAGCTGGGGGATTTTTGACGAGCCGTTTTTTCAGTATTTTGCAAACAATCTGAATAAAACCGGCGAACCGTTTTGTGTAGTCTTCTTTTCTTTATCGGCTCATCATCCATACAAAATTCCGAAACAGCACCAAGGACAGTTTAGAAAAGGAAAACTTGACATCCAGGAAGCAATCATGTATGCTGATTATTCACTTAAAAGATTTTTTGAAACTGCTTCGAAAATGCCCTGGTTTCAAAACACGCTTTTTGTAATTACCGCCGATCATACTTCTGAAGCGGCGCTTCCTCAATACCAGACAAGGCTCGGCATGTATCGAATCCCGATTATTTTTTATATACCCGGAGCAAATCTACGGCGCATATCTTCCGAAACTGCCGCACAGGTTGACATTATGCCGTCAGTATTGAGTTATCTGAATTTTGACAGAGATTTTATTGCTTTCGGACAGAATCTTTTTGATACAACAAAAAGACACTTTGCCGTTAATTATCTTAATAATATTTACCAACTCATTGATAAAAATTTCCTGCTCGAATTTGATGGCGAGAAAAGTATCGCTCTTTACGATTATAAGAATGATATTTTACTGAAAAATAATCTTCTTGCTAATAAACCTGTTATCAGCGAAGAAATGGAAAATTTGCTTAAAGCATATATTCAGCAATACAATAACCGCTTGATCGAAAATCAATTAACAATAGAAAAATAACAAACGATTTGGATGTGAAAAATAAAATATTTTTTATCGTTAATCCTTTTTCAGGAATTGGAAAACACAAAATAATCGAAAAATATGTTGATGAGTTTCTCGATAAGAATCGTTTTATTCATG
>CBDUSJ010000237.1:0-4890 GCA_965369845.1 uncultured bacterium
ATATTCCAACGACTGAAAGAAGTCCGTATGGATATTCCATTATTCCCATATTCCAATATTCCAACGACTGAAAGAAGTCCGTATGGATATTCCATTATTCCCATATTCCATTATTCCATTATTCCATTATTCCCAATATTCCCCCTATCTTTTCACATACTGCTCATTGTAATATTTCAGATAGTCGCCCGAAGTTACATTCCTGAGCCACTCTTCATTTGCCAGGTACCAGTCAACGGTTTTTTCAAGCCCTTCCTCAAATTGCAGCGATGGTTTCCATCCGAGTTCTTCCTGAAGTTTTGTGGAATCGATCGCATACCTGAGATCATGTCCTGCACGGTCTTTAACGTAGGTTATCAGTTTTTCGGAAGTCCCTTTCGTTCGTCCGAGTTTTTTATCCATAATTTTACAAAGCAACTTTATCAGATCAATATTTTTCCATTCGTTATTCCCGCCGATATTATATGTTTCACCAACTTTCCCTCTATGATATATCACATCTATGGCAGAGGCATGATCCTCAACAAACAGCCAATCCCTGATATTAACGCCTTTGCCGTAAACAGGCAGCGGCTTATTATTTTGAATATTATTTATAAAAAGCGGGAGCAGTTTTTCGGGGAACTGAAATGAACCGTAATTATTTGAACAGTTCGATATTTTTACCGGTAGTTTAAACGTATGAAAATATGCTCTGACAAGGTGGTCGGAGCTGGCTTTTGAAGCAGAGTACGGGCTACGCGGATCATAAGGTGTGGTTTCGATAAAAAATCCGGTATCGCCGAGCGAACCGTAAACTTCGTCTGTTGAAACATGATAAAACAACTTACCCTCTGTATCCTCTTTCCAGAAAAATTTAGCAGCATTCAGCAAATTTGCCGTGCCGACAATATTTGTAAAAATAAATTCCATCGGGTTTGCAATCGACCGGTCAACGTGTGATTCTGCTGCAAGGTGAATAACTCCATCAAACTTAAACTTTTGAAATAATTCCTGCATCTGGTCGGGTTCAACAATATCGGCCTTAACAAATTCATAATTTGGTTTATCTTCAATATCCTTCAGATTTGCAAGATTTCCTGCGTAAGTCAATTTGTCAACATTAACAATTTTATATTCAGGATATTTATTCACAAACAAGCGTATAAGATGCGACCCTATAAAACCGGCGCCTCCGGTGACCATCAAAATTTTATCGAATTTATTCATAATAAAAATATTTTTTGAAATTTATTTTGTAATTAATCAATTCCTATTTTCCGGCTTTGAGGATAAATTTTAAAAAGGCTAAAGGCTAAAGGCTAAAGTAAAAAGGCTAAAGTAAAAAAACTAAATCCCTATTTCCCTTATTCCAATATTCCAATATTCCCCCTATTTCCCAAACTTGTCCGTATGGGTTCAACAATAATATTTGTTAAAAATTCCTATTGTTAATTTAATACCGATTAGCCACTTTATTTTTTATCCATTTTTCTTTTTTCTTCCAAAACCAGCTCCCATTTCCAGGCTGAGCGGTTCATTTCATCAATACCTTTTTGTGCTTTCCAGCCCAGCTCCCGGTTAGCAAATTCGGTGTCGGCCCAAACCTCGGTAATATCCCCGGCCCGCCGGTCAACAATTTTGTAATTTAGTTTCTCTCCCGAAACCTTTTCAAAGCTTTTTATAACTTCAAGCACTGAATAACCATTTCCGGTTCCAAGGTTAAATACTTCAAAGTTTTTTTTATTCTTTTTTTCGAGCATACGGTCAACTGCAATTACATGTGCTTTTGCCAGGTCAACCACATGAATATAATCCCGTATTGCCGTGCCATCGGGAGTGGAATAATCACCGCCGAAAACCCTGAGTTGTTCTCTAATGCCAATAGCCGTTTGTGTAATAAATGGCACAAGGTTATTCGGAACACCGAGAGGTAATTCGCCAATTACAGCCGATTCGTGAGCGCCGATAGGATTAAAATAGCGCAACGAAATAGCTTTCAAACCGGATGATTTTATCGTATCCTGGATTATTTCTTCGGATATTTGTTTGGTGTTGCCATAAGGCGACATGGCTTCCTGAACCGGAGCATCTTCTTTAACAGGCAACTTCTCGGGCTGGCCATAAACCGTACAGGATGATGAAAAAACAAAATTTTCAATATCGTTATCTATCATTCCCTGAAGAATATTTACAAGAGAAAAAATGTTGTTCCTGTAATATTTTAACGGTTCGGCGACTGATTCTCCAACTGCTTTGTACGCTGCAAAATGAATGATCGCTGCAATGTCGTTGTGTTTTCTGAAAAATTCCGCTGTTCTGTCGCGTTCTATTAAATTAAATTGCTCAAATTCCGGTTTAACGCCGGTTATCCGGGCAATATTATCAAGAACATCAATCTGGGAATTTGAAAGATCATCGACGATAATTACTTCGTGACCTTTTTGCTGAAGCTCAACTGCTGTATGAGAACCGATGTATCCGGTGCCTCCTGTAACAAGTATTTTCATGTATTTTGGTTTTAAAATTATTATTTATGTACCGATAAAAGTGCTTTTTCAGAGCGTTTCTATCAATTATTAAATCCAAACCAAAATTAAAGACTATTTACAATCTAAAAGCTATATTTGCGTTTTATTTTGAAAAATTTTATGAAAAGATTATTTTCAATAATATTCACAATATTTTTTCTTGTGCCAACAGGCTATAATTCGTTTGCCCAGAAAGAGGAAAAAGCTGAATCTGAGTTCGTCACTATGCTATTTCCTTCTTATGCGTATCAGTTTCCTGGAGGCGACCTTGCAAAACGTTTTGGAAATAGTTCGACAATTGGCCCCGGCTTTTTAATTAAAACTAAAAGCAATTGGCTTTTCGGAATAGATGCAAATTTTATTTTCGGCAATAATATTAAGGAAGACAGCCTGCTTAACAATCTGTTGACAAACAAAGGATACGTTATCGACGAAAACGGGGTTTATGCCGACCTGAACTTTTTTGAACGCGGTTTTTATTCATCATTTAAAATCGGGAAAATATTTCCCGTTTTTGGTTCGAATCCGAACTCAGGAATTGTTTTTCTCGCCGGCGCAGGATATATCCAGCACAAAATCCGTATCGAAGTTAAAAATAATACAGCGCCTCAGTTGCGTGGAGATTACAAAAAAGGATACGACAGATTTTGCGATGGCATTCAGTTGAACGAATTTATCGGTTATTTTTATATTGGTAAAACAAGGCTTGCCAATTTTTTTGCCGGTTTTGAATTTGTTCAGGCATGGACGGAAAACCGTCGTTCGATGACTTTCGACATTATGCGCCGTGAAGATGAAAAACGCCTCGACCTTCTTTACAGTTTCAAGATTGGTTGGATAATTCCTTTACATAAACGGCAGCCGAAAGATTACTATTATTATTAAAAAAATGGTAATGCCTAAATAATTAACAATGTCCCTTCTATACAACCTCATCATACATTTTTATAATTTCCTGATCAGGCTTAGCAGTTTGTTTAACCCGAAAGCCAAATTGTGGATAGCAGGAAGAAAAAATATATTTGAAAGAATTCGGCAGGAAATCCCCGATGGTGAAAATACCGCATGGTTTCATTGCGCTTCTCTCGGCGAGTTTGAACAAGGCAGGCCGGTTATCGAACAATTCAAAAAGTTGTATCCCAAGTTGAAAATAGTTCTCACTTTTTTCTCGCCATCTGGCTATAAAATAAGGAAAAATTATAAAGAAGCCGATTATATTTTTTACCTGCCAATTGATACTCCAAAAAATGTTAGAAAATTTATTACGTTGACAAAACCCGTAATTGCAATATTTATTAAATATGAATTCTGGTTCAACTATTTGAATTATCTAAATAAAATGAATATCCCGGTCCTTGTTATCTCGTCCATTTTCAGGCCCGAACAGCGCTTTTTCAAATGGTACGGAGGATGGTTCAGGAAGATGCTCGGTAACATTTCGTATTTTTTTGTACAGAACCAACAATCAGCTAATTTGTTAAAATCCATAAACCTTAATAATTTTACCGTTTCAGGCGATACCCGTTTCGACCGTGTTTACGAGCTTGCGCAAAAGAGTAAAAAATTTGCTTTAATTGAAAAATTTGCTGGGGGAGCTGAAATTTTCCTTGCCGGCAGCACATGGCCTCCTGATGAAGAAATTATAAAATCGCTTATTGAACGCGGGATAAATAATCTAAAATTTATTTTTGCTCCTCACGAGGTTCATAATGACAGAATCAACTCCCTTCAAAACAACCTTGGCAACAATGTGCTACGGTTTTCAGAAGCTAACGAAAAAAATATTTCAGGCGCTAAAATTCTTATTATCGACAATATCGGTATTTTATCGCATCTGTATCAATATGCAAAAATTGCATACATTGGCGGGGGTTTTGGCGTCGGCATTCACAATATCCTCGAAGCAGCCACATTTGGAAAACCGGTGATTTTCGGGCCGAACTACAAAAAATTCCAGGAAGCGCGTGAGCTTATTAATTCCGGTGGAGCATTCAGCATCAACAGGCGGGATGAATTTCTTGATATTGTTTTACAACTTATTGACAATAAAGATTTTTACAAAAATAGTTCTGATGTCTGTAAAAAATATATCGAAGCAAAAAGAGGAGCAACCGGGCAGATTCTCTCACGAATAGGACAGGAATTTAGATTTTAGAATTTAGAATGAAGAAGTAAAACAAGCCATTAATAATTTTAGCCAAATAAATACACTATAATAGAAATACTATTTTACGGAGTAAACTATTTTTTAATATTTATAAAAAATGCCTAAGTTTGTTTACAATATTTCGATGATTTTAGTCTAAAAAATGAAGTTATGAGACGAAAATATATTTTATTCGTATTATTAATAATTTCGTTAACTATGTGTAAAAACAAG
>CBDUSJ010000238.1:0-4866 GCA_965369845.1 uncultured bacterium
TATAACAATATAACAATATAACAATTTAACAATTTAACAATTTAACAATGTAAACAATGTAACAATTTTTACCATACTAATTTAAAATCGTGAACTGTTATAAAAATTTTATACTTTTGCAACATATTTCAACCAATAGGGGTGCCTCAAAATTACGGGCTGAGACCATACCCTTTGAACCTGATACGGGTAATGCCGGCGAAGGAAAAAACGGTTCGATGACCTCAATATTCCTCTATTGATTTTTAATTTTTTGTTTAACAATTAAAAATCAATTTTATGAAAAAAGTATTCATTTGTGCAATTCTTGCACTGCTTCCGTTTGTTGCCTTTTGCCAATACAATATCAGTGGCAAAGTAGTAAGTTCGAAAACAAACGAAAAATTACCCGGCGCTTATGTGATCATTGAAAACACATTTTATTCAACCATCAGCGACCAGGATGGGAATTTTAATTTCAACAAATTGAAAAAGGGAATTTATTTGCTCAAAATTTCATTTCTCGGATTTGAACATTTCCAAAAAGAAATCAAGCTCGACAATAATGTTGAACTGTCAGTTAAACTGATTCCAAAAGCAATTATGGAAGAGGAGGTAATTATCAGAGCAACAAGAGCCCATGCCAAATCACCGACCACCTTTAAAAATATTTCGCGTAAAGAATTAAAGGAAGTTAACCTTGGGCAGGATTTACCGTACATGATCGAAACCACGCCAGGCGTTGTTGTAACTTCCAATGCCGGTACGGGGATTGGTTACACGGGGATCAGAATTCGCGGCACGGATATTTCGAGGATCAACGTTACAATTAACGGCATTCCGCTGAATGATCCTGAATCGAACGGTGTTTACTGGGTTGACATGCCCGACTTTGCAAGTTCAGTCGATAATATCCAGATACAACGGGGAGTCGGAACTTCGACAAACGGCGCTGCAGCATTTGGAGCCAGCATCAATATCCAGACACAAAAACTCAAACCCGAGCCTTATGCGACCATTAACAGTTCTGCGGGTTCGTATAAAACCTTCAGAAACAATCTTTCTTTCGGAACCGGTTTAATTACCGGCAAATGGAGTGTTGACGGCCGGCTTTCGAAAATCACATCCGATGGTTATATCGACAGAGCATGGTCGGACCTGAAATCATTTTTTGTAAGCGGATCTTATTTCGGCGATAAATCGATGTTTAAGTTGAATATTTTTTCGGGAAAAGAAAAAACCTACCAGGCGTGGTCAGGCGTACCGGGTGATTCCTTAGCGACAAACCGCACATATAATCCCGAAGGACAATATATTGATGAGAATGGAAAAATTGTTTACTACGACAATCAAACAGACAATTATCAGCAGGATCATTACCAATTTTTTTACTCCGGGATGATCAATAAAAATCTGAACATAAATGCAAGCCTTTTTTATATCAAAGGTTACGGATATTATGAAAGTTACAAACAAGATCAGAAATTCTCAAAATACGGACTCAACAATGTAATTATCGGTGGAGATACTATTAGAAAAACCGACCTTATCCGAAGAAAATATCTGAACAATGATTTTTACGGATTGACATTTTCAGCATTTTACGATAGTTTCAAAAAACTTACAGCAAGCTTCGGAGGAAGTTATAATTATTATGATGGAGCGCATTACGGAAAGATCATCTGGGCAGAATATGCAAGCAATGGAAATATTAATCGCAGGTGGTACAATAACGACGGAGTAAAAAAACAGTCCAACATTTACGGAAAATTAAATTACCAACTTACTAAGCCTCTGAATATTTATGTTGATCTGCAATTACGAACCGTAAATTATAAAATTGAAGGAACTCATGATGACTTACGCGATTTGTCGCAGAAACACAACTTCGTTTTTTTCAATCCGAAATTTGGCGCCTTTTATGAATTTAATCAGAATCATAGTGCTTATTTTTCTTTTGCTATTGCTAACCGTGAACCCAGCCGAAATGATTACAGGGACGCCGATGAAAACCATAAACCCGAATCTGAAAAGCTGACTGATTATGAGTTAGGATACAGTTTCAAATCAGGCCGGTTTCGTTTTAATGCCAATTTTTATTATATGAATTATAAAGACCAACTTGTTCTTACCGGTAAAATAAACAACACGGGAAATCCGATAATGATAAACGTACCAAAAAGTTATCGCACAGGAATTGAACTTGCAGCAGGATTAAAAATCACAAATATTATTAAATGGGAACTTAATGGCGCCTTTAGCAGAAATAAAATTAAAGACTTTACCGAATACGTTGACAATTGGAGTCCTCCTTATGAACAGATTTCCAAAAATCTCGGTGAAACCGACCTTTCATTTTCCCCTGGTATTTTGGCTAATAGCATAATAAGTGTCGAGCCTGTTAAAAACCTGATTTTAAAACTCGTTTCAAAATATGTGGGGAAACAATATATTGATAACACATCGAATAATAACAGAAAACTTGCTCCATATTTTGTAAATAATATTAGGATCAACTACTCATTTACGACAAATTTGATTAAGGAGATCGACTTATTTCTGCTTGTTAATAATATTTTTAGTGAAAAATATGAAAGCAATGCTTGGATATACAGGTATTATTACGAAGGCAAAGAATACGAGCTGGACGGTTATTTCCCACAGGCGCCGGTTAATTTTCTCGTTGGGGTTAGTTTAAAATTCTAAAACAAATCAAAGAATTCTTTTAGTGTTCCGCTGTAATGTTTTGTAAAATATCTCAACAGGATTTTCGAAACGGTTTGTTAATATCATTGCTGCAATAATATATGGCTTAAATCCTGCCTGGAGGTAAGTCAGGAGTCTGAATTTTTCAAAGACCGTCTTGCTTACTTCACCGTTTTTGCACGAAACAGCTGAAATATCGGCAGGAAGACAATGCAGATAAATTGCTTCCCCGTTTTTAGTCTGTTTCATTTTTTCTTCATTACACTCCCAGTCAACAAACTCTGCATTTTTTTTAAGACATTCCTTTTCGAGTTGCTTAAGGCCATCAATATTTTTGTTCATGAGCAACTCAGTCCTTTTTTTTATAACCGAAATCGGCGCCCAGCTTTTTGGATAAACAATGTCGGCATCCTGAAAAGCTTCGTTCATCGAATTGGAAATCTTAAATGTTCCTCCGCTTTCGAGGGCATTCCTATCTGCCAATTCAATAATTTCATGAACCAGATTGTATCCATCAGGATAGGCTAACTGAACATTCATCCCAAACCGCGTCATAAGAGCAATAACGCCTTGCGGAACCGAGAGCGGTTTCCCGTAGCTCGGAGAATATGCCCAGGTCATCGCAATCTTTTTACCTTTCAGATTCTCAAGAGAACCGAAGTGTTTTTTCAGATGAAGCATATCGGCAAGTGCCTGTGTCGGATGATCATAGTCGCACTGAAGGTTAATAATTCCGGGACGCTGCGGTAAAATGCCATTTTCAAACGCATCATCCAGAGCCTTGCCAACTTCTGTCATATATTTATTACCCTCGCCAAGATACAAATCGTCGCGTATCCCGATAATATCCGTCATAAACGAAATCATACATGCAGTTTCTCTTACAGTTTCCCCGTGAGAGATTTGCGACTTTTCTTCATCCAAATCCTGAACTTCAAGCCCAAGCAAATTGCAGGCAGACGAAAATGAAAACCTTGTTCTTGTTGACTTATCCCTGAATAAAGAGACACCGAGGCCGGAATCGAAAACACGCGTTGAAATGTTTTGATATCTCAACAATTTTAATGCTTCGGCAATCCTGAGAATATTTTCAATTTCGTTGATATTTTTTTTCCATGTCAAAAGAAAATCAGTATGATAAAAACTGTTTTGCCATGCCTTTAAATCAAAAATTAATTTATCTAATTGTTCTGTTTTCATAATGGTATTTTTTATCGTTTATTTTTTATTTGAAAACATTGTGATGAATTTTGCATCCCAGCCTTCTTCCTCAGCCTTCATCATAACACCATATAAGCAAATCCGGCATAAAATGCCGAAGCAGCTACCAAATCATCCATCGGTACTTTTTCGTTTGGAGAATGAGCCAAAGCTTCTTGTCCCGGGCCGAAACCAATTACAGGTATTTCATAAAAACCATTTATTGTAACGCCGTTAGTTGAAAAAGTCCATTTATCCACGAGAGGCTTTTTCCCAAATAATTTCCTGTAGGTCTCAATACCTGTTTTCACAATTTGATGGTCTTCGGGTAACTTCCAGGTCGGGTAATATTTTTCCATTCCATAATTAATTCCCGTCCATGCCTGTTCATTATAATCAAGTATCCGAACTTTGGCATTCATTTCTTTTATTATTTCCGAAATTTCTGCAATTGCCGATTCTTTTGTCTCGCCCCATGTTAGTCTTCTGTCGAGATGAATTTTTGAGTAATCAGGCACAGCGCAAAGGGAAGGCGAGCCTGAAATAAATTCCGTAACCGTAATGCTGCCTTTTCCAAGAAAATCATCCTTTCCGAGTTTATCATTTAATTGTTCAATTTTCAGACATGCATCTGAGGCCATATACACCGCATTTTTTCCGCGTTCAGGCGCCGAGCCGTGTGAAGAAATCCCTGTAAAAACAATTTCCATTTCCATCCTGCCGCGTTGTCCGCGGTAAATGTTCAAATCGGTTGGTTCTGTGCTTACAACAAAGTCGGGTTTTATTCTATCCTCTTCTACAATATATTTCCAGCATAATCCATCACAATCTTCTTCCATAACACTTCCAACGAAAAAGATTGTCAGGTTTTTATTAAAGTTCAATTCCTTTAATATTTTTCCCGCCGTAACAAAGGAAGCCACGCCACCTTTCTGATCAACAGTTCCCCGTCCATGAACATACCCCTGACTTATTTCTCCT
>CBDUSJ010000239.1:0-4830 GCA_965369845.1 uncultured bacterium
AAGGAGGAGTAAAAACCAAGGCCGAAATGTCCTATGATGGCATTTGCCTCAGCCTCGGATTTTGTCTTGAATTTTTTAACAAATTCTGCGGCGCTGGAAAAAGCTATCTCGTTAATATATTTGTCAACTTCATCGGCTGTCATTCCGATGCCTCTGTCGGTAACGGTAATTGTCCTCTTTTTTTTATCAACCGAAACATGGATGGTCAAATCGCCAAGTTTTTCCTTATATTTCCCAGTGTTTGCAAGGGTTTTTAATTTTTGAGTGGCATCAACGGCATTTGAAATTAATTCGCGTAAAAATATCTCATGATCAGAATATAAAAATTTCTTTATAATTGGAAAGATGTTTTCAGTCTGAACGTTTATTTTTCCTTCTTGCATTTTCTTATTTTTTTAAATTAAATATTTATTTTGGTGCGCATAACAAAGGATGTGCCACTTGAAGTGCGCTGACAAAATGACGCAGGACATTTTTTTGTAATAAGTCGGCAGGTAGCAGTTGGCAGTAGGCAGTAGGCAGTCTCCAGTTTGCAGTCAGCAGTTGGCAGTTGGGAATCGGGGGTCGGTAGTTCGCGGTAGAAGTTGGGAGTCGGCAGGCAGCAGTCGGCAGTCCCAGTCCACAGGCAGCAGTCGGCATTTTGCAGTCGGCAGTCGGCAGTCTGAAATCTTCAACCAGCGATGCGAAGCAAGCGACACGAAGTCCATCCATCCATACGGACTTCTTTCAGTCGTACGGATTTCTTTTAGTCATATGAAGCGAAGCAAATCCGTATGGACGGATTCACTTCGTTTCATTAGCTCGCATGAAGCGAAGCAAACAACACGAAGTTAGTACGTATGTATCCGTATGGATGGGTCCGTATGGACAACCGGCAAACTTTATTATTTTTCAGGAACATGAAATTTATTAACCGGTGTAGATTTATACATAGTATCACTTAGATAGTTTTCGATTACAACTTGCTGGTTTGGAAGGAATGGCAAAATAAACTGGTCGCCCTGGGTCCATGTAATAGAATTATATCCATCATAAGTTAACGATGTGATTATTGTATTTTCTAACGCTCTGTAATATCCAATAGGCAAAGGTACGGAGCTCTGATAAATTATAATATTCTCAACCATTTCGAAAGATGTACCGGAATTTATATAAAGAGGGCTGAGGTTTTGATAATTATTAATTATAGAAAGGAAAAAATAATCTTCAGATACATTCAAATAAACCCGTAGAGGCTCATCATCGGGGACAACATAAACGTCGTTCCAATACATTACCAGCCCAAGTTGACTGTCATCAGTATAAACGCCATAAGTTTCAGCGGTAAACATGAAGACCTCGGGGTTTTCGAAATATGCAAACTGTGTACTGTCGCCCGGGCTTATTTTTCTTATCACCGATTCTGAAGATTTCAACGGAGCTGTTTCTTCTGCTTCGATATGAATTATTGTGTAAACCGGATTAAAAACCGTTATCAGAAACATGTCAACATCTAAGTAAATAACAAGTGTATTATTCTTGTCATTAGTAAAAATTTGCACAGGCCCTTCATAATGGTTTTTTACAAGGCCGTCGCGATTTACGGTAACGGTAATGTCTTCCGATACTCTTTTTCCAAGAGTTCCCTCTGTTTTTGATAATTTCATCCAGGGCATATCTTCAACAATTGTATAGGTAAGGTCTTTTTCTCCTAAATTGGAAATCGTAAATTTACCTTCGGTAATATCATTGCCAAAACAAAGTGATACCTTGTCCACTTTAACTCGTGCCGGCAATTTACTGACATTTTTTCTACATCCTGAGTAGCAAATAAGCAGAGTTAATAGAAATATTAAACTAAAAACGATCTTTCCGGTTTTCATAAAAATTTAGATTTAGCAAAATAAAAATATAAAAATAATATAAATTTTTTAACTAATAAGTGTTTTTTCGGCATATTTTCTTGATTTGACAATATTACAGTTATTTTTTTATTTTACATATTCTTTTGTTGTTTAACTGATTAATAACAAAAAAATATTGCCCCTTCTTTTCATTCAAAGCAAATATATTAAATTCGCAAGCTGAAATTTGTTCACATTTTTTATGATTACACTTTTAAAAAAAGAGTTCAACGCTTTTCTAAGCTCACTTATAGGCTACATTGTAATAACGGTGTTTTTGTTGGTAAACGGTTTGTTCCTCTGGGTTTTTGCATCCGATTTCAACATTCCGGATTTTGGATATGCCAGCCTTGAAGGATTGTTTATGCTCTCCCCTTTTGTGTTTTTATTCCTTATTCCGGCAATTACCATGAGGTCGTTTGCCGAGGAGACACGTAGCGGTACAATAGAATTATTATTAACTAATCCGTTGACTGATCTGCAGATTATACTTGCAAAATATTTTGCAAGCCTGGCGCTTGTAATTTTTTCCGTTCTGCCGACCCTGATCTATTTTTTTTCTGTTTATCAGCTTGGCTTGCCAAAAGGTAATATTGATGCCGGCGGCACGTGGGGGTCGTACATAGGCTTGTTTTTTCTCGGGGCGTCTTTTGTTTCTATCGGTTTGTTTTCTTCATCGGTAACAAATAATCAGATCATTTCCTTTATTCTATCTGTTTTTCTGTGTATGTTTTTTTATATAGGTTTTGATTTTATTTACTCTCTCGATCTTTTTGGTTCTGCCGACCTGTTTGTAAAGTCGCTTGGCATTAATGCTCATTATACTTCGATGAGTCGTGGAGTCATCGATACAAGAGACCTGATTTATTTTATCAGTCTTGTTGCATTTTTTATTTTAATGACGAAAATTTCGCTTGAAAGCCGGAAATGGTAAAACACGAAAAATTTGAAAATGACAGATAAAAAAAGAAATATTAAAATAAATAATATTATCCGGTTAATTTCGATTCTTGCGGTAATTGTTCTTATTAATATTATCAGTTCCTTTTTATATACACGCTTCGATCTTACTTCGGAAAAAAGATATACTCTCTCGGATGCTACGCGCAACATGCTGTCGGAGATTGATGATCTGGTGTATTTCAGGGTTTATCTTGATGGTGAATTTCCTGCGGGATTTAAAAAGCTTTCGCGCGAAACCAAAGAAATGCTCAACGAATTTAGGGCTTATAATAAAAATATTGAATACGATTTTATTAATCCGAGCGAGAGCGCTGATCCTGATGAAAGGAAAAACATTTATAGAGATTTAATAAGCAAAGGTTTGAACCCTACCGACCTGCAGGTAAAAACCAAAGATGGCACATCGCAACAACTGATTTTTCCGGGAGCAATCGTTTCGTACCGAGGCAGGGAGGTTCCTCTCAAATTATTAGTGTCGCAGCAAACTCAAGCGCCTGAAGAAATTCTTAATAACTCGGTTCAGAATCTGGAATTTTCAATTGCTGATGCTATCAGAAAACTTACTGCCGGCCAAAAGCCAAAAATCGCTTTTATCGAAGGACATGGAGAACTTGATAAAAACAAAACGGCAGATATTACAAACGCCCTCAGAGAATATTATGTAGTTGACAGGATCAGAATCAATGAGAAACTTAACAGTCTTTCGGAACGAACAAGTATTGATTCTTTAAATACACGAATAAAAAATAAGTATAAAGCAATAATTATTGCCAAGCCTGATTCGGCATTTAGCGAGAAAGATAAATTTATTATCGACCAGTTTGTAATGCGCGGCGGCAAAATTCTTTGGCTTATCGACCCTGTTTTTGCAAGTATGGACAGTCTGCAGATCAACTCGGAAATGCTTGGAATGACCAACGACCTTAACCTTGCCGATCTGTTTTTCAGATATGGGATAAGGCTGAACAACAATTTGGTTATGGATTTGAATGCCTTGCCAATTCCTGTAAAAACGGGGCAAGTAGGCGATCAACCGCAGTTCGATTTTTTCCCATGGCCGTATTTCCCAATATTAATGCCCATTTCTGATAACCCGATTGTTAAAAATCTTAATGCCATAAAAACCGAGTTTATCAGCAGTATCGATCTGGTAAAATCTTCACCCGGTACCTACAAAACCGTTTTGCTAAATTCATCGGGATATTCAAGAACAATCAATGTTCCTGTGATGATAACTCTCGACATTCTGAGCGAAAAACCCGATGAAAGGCTTTATAACAAAAAATTTATCCCCGTTGCTGTTTTGCTTGAAGGTAAGTTTGAGTCTCTGTATAACAACAGGATTCCCCCTGAAATTCAGGATAACAAGGATATCGGATTTTTACCTGAAAGTGAAAAAACAAAAATGATAGTGATTGCCGACGGGGATATTATCAAAAACCAGATGCAATTTTCGCAGGGGCAATATTATCCTTTGCCTTTGGGATATGACAAATATACCGGACAAACATTCGGGAACAAGGAGTTGATACTAAATGCCATGAATTATCTGACTGACGATTCCGGCTTGATTTCAATAAGATCACGCGAACTGAAACTTAGATTACTCGACAGAACAAAGGTTGACCGTGAAAGAACTTTTTGGCAAGTGTTAAATACAGTATTGCCAATTTTTATTGTAATGTTATTCGGGCTGGCGCAGGCATATTTCAGAAAAAGAAAATATACGCGGTGAAAATGAGGGTTGCAGGTTTCGGGTTTCAGGTTTCAGGTTGCGGGTTGCAAGTTACTGTTTGATTTTTACCATCGGTGGCATTAACTACCTTAGTCGGTCGGATTTAAAAACTAATATAAAATTAAAATCATAAAACTTATAACTTGAGAGTTCTTAAATAATACTTACAAATGTTCTATAATTACTTGGTTTTCTTAAATATAAATAAAATATATCAGTGAAAATCAGTGTAATCTGTGGCTTGATAAA
>CBDUSJ010000240.1:0-4823 GCA_965369845.1 uncultured bacterium
TTCCAATTTCCAATTTAAGCCGACCCTCTTGTGTCAATTTGCTCAATCTCCAGCTCATCGAGTTCTATATCTTCTTCTTCATCAAATATTACTAATAAAGGCTCGCTAAATCTTCGTGTTGTGATACGCTTATCCATCGTGAGCAGTAATGAAGGTAAAAGAAATAAGTTTGACAACAGAGCCACAACAAGTGTGAAAGCGATGAGGTAGCCTAATGCTTCGGTTCCTCCAAATGAAGAAAGTATAAAAACAATAAATCCAAAAAATAAAACTACTGAAGAATAGATCATGCTAAAGCCGGTTTCGCGCAATGCATTAAGAACCGAAATCTTGATATTCCAGTCATTGAGTTTTAATTGAAGACGATACCTCGAAAGAAAATGAATTGCATTATCCACCGAAATTCCGAGAGCGATGCTAAATATCAGGATAGTTGAAGGTTTTATCGAAATAGCGAGAAAGCCCATAAGAGCAGCGGTCATTAACTGCGGCAAGAGATTAGGCGCCATCGAAATCACAATCATCCGTGCAGAAGTAAAAAGCAAAGCCATCAGTAGCGAAATCACGATAAGTGCAAGTATCAGGCTTGTTAATAGATTTTTTATCAGATAATTTGTGCCTTTAAGAAAAACCACGCTGGTTCCGGTAATTTTAACGTCGTATTTTTCCGGTGGGAATATTGAATCGATTTTTGGCTGAAGATCATCTTTAATACGCTGAATATCCTTGGTGCCGATATTTGCCATCTGAACACTGATGCGCGTTACCTGTAAATTTGTATCGACAAATGAATTCAGGATTGTGCGTTTATCACTTTTCATTTTCGGCATATAAGAAAGTATGAAGTTTTTTTCCTGGTTATTTGGCAGGCTGTACATTTCTTTTTTACCGTTGTAAAACGATTGTTTGGCAAATTTAACAACCTCTGTTATCGACATCGGTTTCGAAAATTCGGGATAGGTTTTCAACAGATCCTGAAGTTGTTCTATTTTCTTTATGGTGGAAAGTTTCATTACTCCACGCTTTTTCCTTGTGTCGATAGAAATCTCGAACGGCATTACACCTTTCAGATGTTTTTCGAAAAACATCAAATCTTGATAAAGCAGGTCTTTTTTCGGAATATCATCCACAATATTGCCTGTGGTTTTTAATTTTGATACTCCAAAAATACCTATACCGACACAAAGCAAAGTAATTATATAAATTACACTGCGATGGTTCTGGACAATAAAAACCACTCGCTCGACAAGCGTTTTTACGATACCTTTATCAAGGTGTGAAATATGTTTTTTTCGCGGAAGCGGCAGAAAGCTGAAAAATATAGGAACAAGGAAAAGGGTGAGAAAATATGCAACCAAAATACTTATAGATGCAACTACGCCAAACTCAATCAATATCCGGTTTCCTGTAACGATGAATGCTGCAAAACCGGCTGCGGTGGTGGCGTTTGTTAATAAATTTGCATTACCGATCATCATAACCACTCTTGTTAGCGCCTTGATTTTATTACCGTGTTTTATTATTTCGGAATGAAATTTATTAAGAAGAAAAATGCAGTTTTCAACAACTATTACGATAAGTAAAGGAGGAAGAATTCCGGTAAGAAGTGTGATCTTGTATCCGAACAATGCTACACAACCAAACACCCATACAACATTGATAATGACAATTATCATTGTTGCCATCACTATTTTTATGTTCCTGAAAAATATAAAAAGTATCACCGATGCAATTATCAGGACAAGGATAACAAAAAACCAGAGTTCGTCCTCAACTTTCTTCGAAGTGATTGTCCGGATATAAGGAAGGCCTGAATAATGAACTTTAATATTTTTATTTTGCGCAAAATTTTCGCCGGCATTGTGAATCTCTTTTATCAGTGCAACCCTGTTTTTGGTATTGAGTATGTTTTTGTCGAGGGTTACCATCATGAGACTCATGCCCGTTTCTTTGTTGAATAACAAATTTTCGTAAAACGGGAGCGACATCACCACATTTAAAAGGCTATCAAGTTCTTCCTGACTTTCCGGTTTGTTGGGAATTACTGTTAAAAAATCGAATTTTTTTGTTGAGTCATTTTTTTTCAGATGATAAATTTTCGCAATCGAAATAACTTCTTCAACACCTTCGATATCCTTAATCTGGTATGTCAGGTCATACCATTCGTTAAACACATCCAGATTAAATATATTTTTATTCTGGATTCCAATAAAAAGAACGCTTCCATCTTCACCAAACATTTTTCTGAAATTCTGATAGTCGATGCTGGTGGAATCACCGGCAGGCAGCATCTGCGCCATCTCATACGACAGTTTCACACGGGATGCCATATAACCCATAAAAACTGTTAGCAACATGATTATCGAAAGATTCCAGTATCTTCTTCTAAGTATTGTCCTTGCTAAATATACCCACATTAGAAAATTTAACTTTTGGTATTAAAATTGTAAGAATTCACAAGTATTTTTTTATTTGATAATTCTGAAAAAGTTCTCGAAATTATAATTTTAATTTAAACTATTGTAAAATGAAAAAAATAATTTATTTTCTAACGCTGATTGTGCTGTTTTCATGCACCTCCACAAAAGAATTAATTAAAAGCGGTAATTACGATTCTGCAATCGATAAGCTAATTAAGAGCGTTGAAAAATCTCCTTTAAAAAGTAAAAAAATCCAACAACTAAAAACTGCTTTCTCGGATGCCAATACAAGGGACAATGATGAAATAGAGAAATTAAAGCTGGGTGGCAAACCAAATATCTGGTACGAAATTTACTTTTTGTATGTAAAACTTGAAAAGAGGCAATCAAAAATTCAACCCCTTCCAACCGAAGTAAAAGATTCCATTAATTTTAGTCCGGAGGATTATCAGAAATCTTTAAATAAATCGAAGGAAAAAGCAGCATCATATTTTTATGCCTCCGCCAAAAAATGCCTAAAGACCAATTCGGTCGAAGATCAGACACTAGCTTATAAAAATCTTTTAAAAATAAAAGAACTTTACCAAGAGTTTCGGGATGTTGACGAACTTTTAGAAAAATTTAAAACTGTGGGGCCGGAGATCATTTTTTACAGAGTCAAAGATAAATCTCCTAATTATTTGCCTTCTTCGGTTGAAGATGAATTAACCAACATAGACCTATCTGACCTCAACAGTCCTCTGTACAATTTTATAAACAAAAAGCCGTCGGGAAAAGATTACAAATATTTTATAAAGATAATAATTACCGGAATTAAAATTTCACCGGAAAAAACCGATAAGTTATACTACACCGAAACAGTTGATGTTCAGGATGGAATTGCGTATAAACTTGACAATGATGGTAATTTCGTTCTCGACACCGCCGGAAATAAAATTGAGTTCCCGAAATTCAAAACCATAGCTTGTTATGTTACTGAAAAAAGGCAAAAAAAAGCAATGAAAATAATTGGCACAATCGAAGTTTATGATACCAAATCCGATGAATCGTTATCAAAAATAAGTGTATCTGCTGAAACAAAATTCAATCATCGTTCTGCAAGTTTTAAAGGCGATTTGAATGCTCTCAGCCCGGAGACATCAGAACTTATTGGCTCTAAAACCCTTGATTTTCCTTCCGATATTGAAATGCTCATCAGGGCAAGCGACAAATTTAAAGTTAAGGTAAAAAAGGCTTTATTGAAAGAATTAAGTGCGCTTAACTCGTCCGAATAAAAAATTCAGTAATTTCACGGCTGTAAAAAAGTTATCATTTCATGGAAAACCGAAAAGTGTTATTTATCGACACGACACATCCCATTCTGAAAGAAGAATTAAACAGGCTTGGATTTCAGTGTGATTTTTTCCCGGATTATAAGAGGGAAGATTTTGAGAGAATTATTTCCGAATATTCCGGAATTATCATTCGCAGCAAAATTATCCTTGACAGCAAAATTCTTGAAAAGGCAAAAAATCTCAAATTCATCGGTAGGGTAGGAGCAGGTATGGAAAATATCGATGTTGAGTTTGCTGAAAAGAAAAGGATTTTTTGCCTTAATTCACCCGAAGGAAATCGTGATGCTGTGGGTGAACATACCCTGGGGATGCTACTCATGTTATTAAACAAGTTGCGAAAGGCGGATAGTGAAGTGCGGGATGGAATATGGAAAAGGGAAGAAAACCGCGGCGTTGAAATAAAAGGCAAGACGGTGGGGATTATCGGTTACGGTAATACGGGAAGCGCTTTTGCAAAAAAACTGAAAGGGTTTGAAACAAAGGTTATCGCTTATGATAAATATAAATCCGGCTATTCCGATGAGTTTGTAACTGAGGTTGATTTGGAAACTATTTTTAAAGAAACCGATATTTTAAGCCTTCATGTGCCACTTACTGACGAAACACATTACATGGTGGACAACGATTTCCTACAGAAATTCCGCAAACCGATTTATCTGATAAATACTGCAAGAGGACAGGTGGTAAAAACTTCCGACCTGGTTATAAATTTAAAATCAGCGAGAGTATTGGGAGCTGCGCTTGATGTTCTGGAATATGAAAAACTCTCATTTGAAAAACTCGATAAAAAGAATCTACCGGAGGATTTCAGGTTTTTGACAAATTCAGCAAATGTTGTGCTTTCGCCGCATATTGCCGGCTGGACTTACGAATCACATTTTAAGCTGGCAAAAGTAATTGCAGATAAGGTGAAGAATATAATGCCTAAAATCGGTTTCTCAACTCTCCAAAAGTTTTAAACTTTTGGAGAGTTTTTACCTGACGGGTTTTCAAAAAAGTTGAAGGGTTGAAAAGTTCAAGAGTTGCCCTTCAAAATGCTCCAAGTGGTCAGACGGGTTTTGCAAATAAA
>CBDUSJ010000241.1:0-4785 GCA_965369845.1 uncultured bacterium
ACCATCAATATCCCAGTAATCCTCATCACCTGTATCATCATTCGGATTGCTAATAAAATCCCAGGCGGTGGTTAAACCAGTAGTTGTTACATCTGTAAAGGTTGCCAGCGTTTTCATATCGGCAGTAGTTTTGCCTGTTCCGCCATCACTTACTAAAAGTCCTGATGTTTCGGTGTCCCAGAAACAATCATCTATACTAATCGAGGGATCTTTGTAACCAATAAAACCACCGACATTTGAACCATAACAACTTACTAAACCGGCACTGTAGCAATTGGTAATGGTTACAGCTTCGTTAAAGCCCATAAAACCACCACAATCATAACCTTCTTTGCTTATTACCGTTGAAGTGCTGTAGGAATTTTCAATTGTACCTGCATCCCCATAACCGACAAGGCCACCCACCCAAGATTCAGCATCGACACTCCCCTGTGAATATGAATTTGAGACATGACCATCATTCTCATACCCAACATATCCGACAAGCCCGCCAGCATAGAATCCCGCGCCATATTCGGGTCCAACGGCGACAACTGTCCCAGAAAAATATGAATCTGATAAATCTCCATCCAGAGTACCGATCAAACCACCGGTATATTGGTCTCCTTCCACCGAACCAGTTGCCCAGCAATTTTGCACTGAACCTAATTCAGCATAACCAATCAAGGCACCAATATAAAAGCCCTTCAGCAGTACATTCTCAAGCCCAAGATTTTGAATAGTGGCTACCTGTGTATTGCCAAAGAACCCATGACATGTTTCGCCTTCAGTCTTTCGGTTCATGAATAGGTTTGAAATTACATGATTTTGTCCGTTGTAATTCCCCGTGAATTTGTAGATTTCATTGCCAATAGGAGAGAAGCCTACATTACTGTTCCAACCACTGGTGGCCGATGCGTCGATATCGGCGGTTTGGATGTAGTATTTGTCCCAGTTTGCAAAGTTAGAAGATTGTTGTAACCAGGCCAGATTGTTTAAGTTTGCAATTTCCCAGGGGCTGGCTTCTGTTCCTCCACCAACTGTTGGTGCTACTGGATTTTGTGCCATCAGGTTTGTGCTCAATGTTAATGCCATGAGCAGCATTGTTAATTTGTTTAAACATTTCATAATTTTAAATTTTTAAGTTTATTATTAGATTGTCATTCAGTAGTCATTCAGTAGTCATTCAATAGTCATTCAGTAGTCATTTAGTTGTCATTTGATTGTTGGTTATCGATTGATATATTAATCCATATTTATCAAGTTTTATCCCGAAACTTCGTGATTGTTTATGATAAATGTGTTAATAATTTTTCAAAGATAAAACTTTAGTTATACTAAATTCATCAGGTTTTTGTAAAAATACTTTCGGTTTAATTTAAAAACATTTTTCAATAGCCTCAAAATGCGTTTTTACATTAAGCTCTTTTCTCAAACTTCCGTGTCTTCTATAAAGTATGTAATACGTCAAAAACTTCAACAAGTATTTTTGCATTGACAACTCACCTCTCGCCCTCTCGCTTTCTCACCCTCTCACCCCCTCACCTCTTCCCCCATTATACCCGGAAATTTTTGGGATAGCAGAGAAAGTATTTTGTAACTATTTTGGATAAAACCGATACATTTAATTGGTCGGATGCTTCGGTAATATCCATAATATCCCCGTTTCGGTATAAAATATTGATTTTATCGTTTGCAGGATTATAGGCGCTGTTTTTGGCAACTTCCGAAAAAACAAAATACTTGGTTTCTTCATAGTCGATTTGATAATCCTCTTGTACTTTTTTCCTGAGCCGGTAAATAATTTTATCATCAAATGGCTTATTCTGCATTTCAGTTCTAAAAAGCTGTCTGTTAACCATTTTAGAGCATAGCAGTTTCAGTGTTTTATCGTCAGAGTTTGCCCATGCTTTGATGGAAGTAAAAATGTCATAGTCGTCGATACGGGAAAATAATTCAAGAGTTTCATCATTTTTCAGAAAATCATTTTTACAATAATTGTTTTGTAAAAATTTTCCCAACGGCTCGGTTGTAAAAAGTTTGAAGCCTGACACGGAAAGTTCTTTAGCTCTTTTAATTATCCGGATAAGCATGTTTTCGGCCGAGAGAACTGTTTTGTGCATGTAAACCTGCCAGTACATTAATCTACGGGCAATAATGAATTTTTCAATCGAATAAATACCTTTAGCTTCCACAACAAGTTGGTCGTTGACTACATCGAGCATTTTAATAATTCTGTCGGAATTTATTACACCCTCCGAAACTCCTGTAAAAAAGCTATCCCGTTTCAGATAATCAAGCCTGTCCATGTCCAACTGGCTCGAAACAAGTTGGTGCAGAAATTTTTTATGATATTTGTTTTGAAAAATATTTATTGCGAGGCTTAGTTTACCGTTAAATTCCATGTTTAAGCGGTGCATAAAAAGCAGCGAGAGGTCTTCATGATCCATTTCGCAGACTATCGATTTTTCGAGAGTATGAGAATAGGGGCCATGCCCGATATCGTGAAGCAATATTGCAATTAGCACAGCCTGTGTTTCTTCTTTGCTTATTTGATGCCCGTTTGATTGCAGAACATTTATTGCATGCATCATCAGGTGCATTGTGCCTATCGAATGGTGAAAACGAGTATGCAGCGCTCCGGGATAAACAAGGTGAGTTAATCCTAATTGTTTTATTCGTCTTAATCGCTGGAAATACCGGTGCTCGATAATATCGAAAATTATTTCGTCAGGAATGCTGATGAACCCGTAAACAGGATCATTTATAATTTTCTTTTTATTTCTCATGTTGTTATTCACTATCTGTTAAAAAAACTTAATAATAAAAATATTCTAATATTTACCTTGTTATTAAATAATAATTTATCTTTGAAGAAAACAAAAATACAATAAAAATTAAACAAAATTTTATATATGGAAAAAATAAGGATTTTATGGGTGGACGATGAAATTGATTTATTAAAACCACATATTATTTTTCTGGAACAGAAAGGGTATGACGTAATAACCACAAACAACGGCGATGAAGCCCTTGATATTATTAAGGAAAAACCATTTGACATTATTTTTCTTGATGAAAATATGCCCGGACTTTCAGGAATTGAAACATTGGCTGAGATAAAATCGATGCAACCTAATCTTCCGGTTGTAATGATAACCAAAAGTGAGGAAGAAACAATAATGGAAGATGCGATAGGTTCGAATATTTCGGATTATCTAATTAAACCTGTAAAGCCAAGTCAGATATTACTGAGTTTGAAGAAAAATCTTGAAAATAAAAAGATAATAAGCGAGAAAACAACTTTTGCTTATCAACAGGAATTCAGGAATATCGGCATGGAGTTATCAAATAATCTTAGCCATGAGGAATGGGCTGATGTTTACAGGAAACTTATACGTTGGGAACTGGAATTGGAAAAGTCGAAAGATGAAGGAATGATCGATGTTCTGAAAATGCAGAAAGAGGAGGCTAACCAGGTTTTTGCAAAATTCATCGAAAAAAACTATATTGGCTGGCTTAATAGAAAAGTTGAAGATAAACCGGTGCAATCGCATACAGTTGTGAAGGAAAAATTATTCCCCCGATTAAATAAAAACAGCCACATATTTTTGATTCTTATTGATAATTTGAGGTATGATCAATGGAAAGTACTTCAACCCGTTTTTGAGGAATATTTCAGAATTGAGAGCGATGAAATATATTATGGCATTTTGCCTACAACAACCCAGTACGCAAGAAATTCATTTTTTGCCGGTTTGCTGCCTTCTGAGATTGAAAATAAGTACAGAAAATACTGGGTTAACGAAGATGAAGAAGGTACAAAAAATCAGTTTGAGAAAGAACTGCTTGACGAGCAACTGAAAAGATACGGTAAAAACATAAAATATTCATATCATAAAATCCTAAATATTACAGCAGGGCGCAAACTTGTTGATTCACTGCCAAACCTAATGCAGAATAATCTCAACGTTGTGGTTTATAATTTTGTGGATATGCTTTCACATGCCCGCACCGAGATGGAGATAATCCGCGAACTGGCAGACGATGAACCTGCTTATCGCTCGATAACTATGTCGTGGTTCGAACATTCTCCGCTTTTCGATATTATCCGGTACATTTCCGAAAAAGGGTTCGACCTGATCATTACTACCGATCATGGTTCTGTTAAAGTTCAAAATCCTGTGAAAATTATCGGCGATAAAAACACAAATAAAAATCTAAGATATAAAACCGGTAGAAGTCTTAAATATAATAAAAAAGAAGTGTTTGAGGTAAAAAACCCTGCTGATGCATTTCTGCCAAGGCGTAATGTCAGTTCGTCATTTATTTTCGGTCAGAGAAACGATTTCTTTGTTTATCCGAATAATTACCACTACTATGCGAATTATTACAAGAATACTTTTCAGCATGGCGGAGTATCTTTAGAAGAAATGCTAATTCCTTTTATCAGAATGAAAGCAAAGTAAAAATTAACCTGAATAATTCATCACGCAAAGACGCCCCGATACAGTCATTCTTCCTTACGGGGTAAACAGAGGCGCAAAGATTTGAATTGAAAAAATTTAATGCCTGCAATACTTTTTATATAATGAAATTGAATATTTTAAACAACTATTGATAGTTTGCTTATTCTTTGCGGCTTAGCGGCTTTGCGTGAGATTTTATGAATATTGCTGGGTAAGAATGCCTAATAGGAAATATGGGAAATATGGTGAATATAGGGAATAATAGGGGTTTAGTCTTTTTGTTTTAGCCTTTAGCTTTTAGCCTTTAGCTTTTAGCCTTTAGCTTTTAGCCTTTAGC
>CBDUSJ010000242.1:0-4770 GCA_965369845.1 uncultured bacterium
CCTTCAATTAATTAAAATTATTTGGTTCTACTGCGAATTTATTGGGATATTGAAAAAATGCTTAAATGCTTAAATGCTTAAATGCTTAAATGCTTAAATGATTAAATGCAAGAATGAAAATATTACCCTTCAAGGAAAAAAAGATATTGCATCATGCATGTTATTTATTATCAAAGACTTAGTCGTTAAAGAATATTTTAGCATTGTAGCATTATAACTAAACTTTTTACAATACAAAAGAATAATTATTCCTATTAAAATGATAGTAGAACCATTAATTTAATACTTATTAGTCAAATATTTTATATGTTTACATTTATTTTAAAAATAATCTTATGTTTAATTAAAATTTTAATCTTATGAAAAAATTATTTCCATTTGTCATTTTGTTTGTCGTGTTCCATTTTTTCACGATAGAACAAGCAGTTTCGCAGATTCAATCTACCGCAGCCGGGGGTAACTGGAACCAGACGACTACCTGGATTGGCGGGGTAGTCCCGGGAGCAGGCGACGATGTTATTATTGCCGGTCATGTAAATGTCAATGGCAATTTTTCGTGCAATGATCTGGATGTTTTAACCTGCGGTATCCTCCAAAATTCAGGGGCTTCACATTCTTTGAATATTTCTGGTTCTGTTCAAAATTATGGTATTATACGTAATAATCAATCTCACCTTACACTTAATGTTAAAGGAGATATATTAATATCAGGAGTATGGTCGAATTATGCCACTAATCTGGAAAAGATCGGTGACCAATACATAACTCTTGCAACCGGGCATATTTATGCAAGCGAATGGCTCAATAAAACCGAGCCTGGAAATGTTATTGCCAATACCGATTTAACCCTTTCGGGAACAAAAATGAATTTCGATAATAACACATTAATTCTTCCGGATAACGGAACATTGAGCAACGACGGCCTCGGGTCAAATTCTCTTGTAACAAACATTCATATTTCAGGCAACAATATCACCATAAATTTTTACAATGGCATTTATGTACAAAATTTCTATGCCACCGGTCCAACAATTGAAGGATTATTTAAAATCGGAAATAATACAGTTTATCTTAGCGGAACTACAACTGTTAACGGCATTATTGAAAATTATGGATCAACGCATACAATATACTTTGAAGGCAATGTGATTAATAATGGCATTATCCGTAACGGTATTAGTTATCTCAATATTTATATTTCCGGGGATATGACCGACAACGGGGAATGGTCAAATTATCAAACCATGCTGAACGGTATCCCTACACAAAATATTACATTTGGTGAAGGTGTTGTGTTTACAGGAACCAAATTTGAAAAAATGAATAGCTCGCCTGTTGTAACTCATTCTGATATTCATTTTATTAATACCGAATTCAATTTTAATTTTGCTAATATTACACTTGAACCCGGAAGCTACTTTTCTATGATAGGGCAAAATGACCGTTGCTATAAAATCAATTTTATCGGTAATAACAGCATCCTCGAAGTTCGCGGGGTTTATCTGCAACAGGTATCCGGCGTTGATCTGACATTTCGGGGAACTGTGCAAATCGGCGATAATGATTGTGAGTTTACAAATATTTATCTTCTCGACACCCTTCAGAACTATGGATCTTCACATTCAGTGGATTTTTTTGGTGATTTTAAATCAGATGGCGTAATTCAAAATGGGCAAACTGATTTAACCGTTAACTTATTTGGAGATATCTGGAACAATGGAAAATGGATGAATAATAGTACAATGCTGAAAGGTGATGTTTCTACAACACAAAACATTACATTTGGCGAAGGTGTTGTGTTTACCGGAAACAAATTTGAAAATTTTAATGGCTCACCGGTTGTAACTCATTCTGATATTCATTTTATTAATACCGAATTCAATTTTAATTTTGCTAATGTTACACTTGAACCCGGAAGCTGTTTCTCGATGATAGGGGGCGGAACTAAATATTGCAAAAAAATTAATTTTATCGGAAATAACAGCATTCTCGAAGTTCGCGGTGTATATTTGCAACAGGTATCCGGCGTTGATCTGACATTCCGGGGAACTGTGCTAATCGGCGATAGTTATTGTGAGTTTACAAATATTTATCTTCTCGACACCCTTCAGAACTATAGCTCTTCACATTCAGTGGATTTTTTTGGTGATTTTAAATCAGTTGGCGTAATTCAAAACGGGCAAACTAATTTAACCGTTAACTTATTTGGAGATGTCTGGAACTACGGAGAATGGTATAACAATACCACAAATTTTTATGGCACAACAAGTCAGAACCTGACATTCTCGCCCGGAAATGTATTTCGCGGAGAATTAATTTATTCTTTTACAGATACAATTTTTGTACATTCCGACTTATCATTTTACAACACAAAAATTGATTTTAACTATAATAAGATGGTAATGCCGGATAATAGCAGTCTGACCATAGGAAATAGCGGGAAATATTTCAGAGAAGCAACTATATTAGGAGAAGACCTTAAAATAATATGCGACGAAGGCTCATATATTTCAGGGACTACCTTCACCGGAAACGCACAAGTATTCGGCACGGTGGGAATTGGGAGTCATGATTGCATCTTTTTAAAGGATCTGACTGTTATCGATACCCTGGCAAATTGCGGATCCGGGCATACTCTTAATATTTTCGGAAATCTATATAACTACGGTTCTATTTTAAATTTAGTTACAACACTGAAATTAATAGTTGCAGGCGATATTTTCAATGCGGGCGAGTTGGTATGTAATGAAAATAATTTGGATAATACCACCGACCAAAATATCAGGCTTATCGATAATGCAGGTATTTATACAAAAACTATTTTAAAATCAAATCTCGGAGGTTGGGGATTTCAATGGTACCATAACGGCGCTCCCATATCAGGCGCAACCGGCAGCAATCTGACATTAAACCAGGTTGAAAACGCTGATTACGGAATATATTATTGTACTTCTTCTTCGGAAGAGACTTCACGGATTTTTACAATTCAAAGAGCGCTGAAGGCAGATTTTACTTCTGATGCGCCCGAAGTAGGAAGCGCTCCTTTAACTGTTTCCTTTACCGATCAATCAATAAGCGGATTCCCGATAACAAGCTGGCTCTGGAAATTTGGAGATGGTTGCGCTACCCTCCTGCAAAACCCGGTCCATGAATATACCGACCCGGGACATTACGATGTTTCTTTAACAATTGGCGATAGTTATCACAGCGATATGGTAATTAAATATGACCATGTTTTTGTTTGCACCAATCCGGAACCTGATTTTGATTTTGATGATGTTTGTGATGGAAGCCCTGTATTTTTTACCGACCTTTCTACCGACGTCAACCTTAAAGACAGTATGTATTTTCAATATGCCACGGTACTCATCGATTTTAGTTCGGAGTGGGGAGAAGTTGATTGGGGTGCAATTCAGACTCTTGGCGAACCGGATGTATATCCTGCTTATTGCGATTCGCCCAAAGCATGGGCGCCGCTCATGCCAAACGGCCCAAGGGAGTTTATCGAACTGGGTTATGACGAGCCGATGCCGATCAATGCAGTCTGGATTTATGAAAACCTTAAACCCGGCGCTGTTGATACGGTTTATGTTAAAAATCCTACAACAGGAAACTGGGAAATAGTATGGTTCGGAACAGCAGAACCTATGCCTGAGGTTGCCACGATTAATAAAATTGAGTTCCCGACAACAATTTTCAATGTATCTGAGATAAGAATTGCAATGAATACCGGCGCTGTTTCGTACTGGAGCGAGATAGATGCAGTGGCAATTGTTAGTCCAAAGGGTGAAGTGGCTACTGATGAAACAGTTTATGAATGGGATGTAAATAACGATGGAACTATTGATTATTTTACCAAAGGAGACATATCTCATTTATATCCGGGACCCGGATTTTATGAAGCAAAATTGCATATTATTAATAACGGAGTTTGTGAGGGTGAAATAATTAAAACCGTTGTAGTAAACTCTATCCCTGAAATTATTGAGCAACCCGTTGGATTAACTGTTTGTGTGGGCGATTCGGCAATATTTTCGGTTGAAGCAACTTATATCGGAAACTTTGGAATTTATTACCAATGGATTGGCCCGCTCGGAATTATTCCCGGCGCTACTGAAAATGAATTGTTGATTTATCCGGTAACTGTGGAGGATGCAGGAGAATACTGTGTTGTGGTTGAAAACCAATGTGGAAATGAAATTAGCGATAAAGTTGAGTTAATTGTAAATACTCCTCCGGAAATAATAAGTCAGCCTGAAGATAAGTTAGTGTGCGAAGGCGAAACAGTAGTATTTTCTGTTGATGTAAGCGGAACCGAACCTCTCGAATATCAATGGTACGGGCCTGAAGGTTTGCTTGAGGGCGAAAACCAATCATCGCTAACTCTTGATAATATTACTGTTGATGATTCGGGAAATTATTATGTTGAGATTGTAAATATGTGTGGAATGGCTTCGAGTGAGAATGCTCTTCTTACCGTGCAACCACTTCCTGAAGCCTTTGCCGGCGAAAATGCCACAATTTGTGAGGATGAGAATTACGAATTGTCAGATGCCACCGCCGAACATTACAGCCAGTTATTATGGTCAACATCGGGTACCGGAAACTTTGATGATCCGGAAATTCTTAATCCGGTTTATACTCCCGATCAGGAAGATATAAACAACGGCTTTGTTGATCTCACAATTACTGCACAGGCAAAAGAACCATGTACTGGCGAAATTTTTTCAACCATGACTCTTAGTTTTGAATATCTGCCGGAAATTATTG
>CBDUSJ010000243.1:0-4767 GCA_965369845.1 uncultured bacterium
GTTCAAATAAACAATGAAACAAACCAAGAAATCAAAGGATTTGTTTTTTTAAATAATAACAGTAATTGTCAGGTTCAATATAGGTTAGATGGTTTTACATTTAATATGTTAAGTCCTTATTCTGAATGGAGAGAATTTTCAGATGAAGCATTTCGATTATGGAGTATTTATGAAAAAAAATTACACCCTAATAATATCGTTAGAATTGCATTACGATATATAAATAGAATTGAAATACCATTGCCTATGAAAAAATTTCAGGATTATATTTTAAATATTCCACCAATTCCGAAGAACTTGCCTAAATCTTTTAGAAACTTTTTTATGCAAATTGATGTTCCTTGTGATATACATGGAACTAATATCGTATTAACAGAAACAATTGAGCAAGCTACAAAAGATAAATTACCGTTTATTCTTGATATTGACGCATATAAAATCGGAAAGATTAATAAAGATATTAAAACCTTACAATTTGAATTTGAGAAATTGCGAGAACTTAAAAATTCAACATTTGAACGTAGTATAACAAAAAAAACAAGGGATTTATTTAATTAATTATGGGAACTCTTTTTAATATAGAATATGTTCAACCAATTGGGATGACAACAGAAGCTAATGTATTAAGTATTAATTATTCTAATGCAGTAAATATTTACATAGGTAAAAGTATTTTTATTTCCAGAAAATTTGAAGCAGAAAAATTTAAAAAATTCATAAAATTAAGAGATAAATGGAAAGAAGAAACTCTTTTTGTTTCATCAGGAACATCTATTATTTCAAATTCAGCATATAAGGAAATTATTGGGATAGGAAACCTTGCTATTCCATGGATTATTAGAGAATTAACGAAAAATGATGACCATTGGTTTTTTGCTTTGGAACAAATAACAGGAAAAAATCCAATAAAACAGGAAAATGTTGGAATAGTAAAAAAAATGAAAGAAGACTGGCTTAATTGGGCATCACAAAATGACTATGTATGAAATTTATTAAGATACCAATTTTTCCTAATAGTTCAATTGAACCGTTTGAAGTAACAAGTCCTTATACTCCTGAGTATAATTGTATTGCTTGGGCATTTAGCGATAATACAAAATGGTATTGGCCTGACCCAAGTAATATTTATTATTGGCCAGATAATGTACCAAGAGAAATTAATATTGATGCATTTATAAAATTGTTTCAATCAATAGATTATGTTGTCTGCGACAATAATGACTTAGAAGATAAATATGATAAAATAGTAATTTTTGCGGACAACTCTAACATTCCTACTCACGCTGCTCGACAACTTGATAATGGTTATTGGACAAGTAAACTTGGGCGAGATATAGATGTTCAGCATACTATAAAATCAATAGAAGAAGGTGCTTATGGTATGGCTAAAATATTTATGAAAAGATTAAAAAAATGATAAAGCCCAGTTGGTAACAATGTATATAGTTAATGTCGGTAGTACTAATATTAAGTGTTTTACATTAAATATAAGTAAGTGCTAAACTGAAAGTTTGGTACTTTGAAATTCGCCACTAACCATATACTTAACGTTAACCAACCACACCGGAAAATATCAATGAAACCAAGGGGTAACGAATAAAGATTTAGGAATAAAAAATGAAGAACCAAAGCAAGCCCTAATAATTTTATTTTTTGGATATTATTTCAGTATTCAATATTCAATATTCAGTATTCCTTATTCAATATCAAAAAAGCATCACTATTATTTCCCGTTAAAAACGTATAACAGATTGATGATCATTTATGGTGCCGGGAAGTTTGAATTTCGAGCTACCATACTCCGGTAGTCAGGAATTCGTGTATTCCTTTTGCTGCGGTTTTTCCGGCTCCCATGGCAAGAATTACCGTTGCAGCGCCGGTGGCTACATCTCCGCCTGCAAATACTCCTTTCTTTGAGGTTTTGCCTGTTGAAAGATCTGTTACTATATTTCCTCTTTTTGCCATATCGATATCAGGAGTTGTTGATGGTATCAGTGGATTTGGGCTGTTCCCGATTGCAACGATAACCACGTCGATTGGTACCATGAAATTTTGCCCTTCAACCGGCACAGGCCTTCTTCTTCCCGAATCATCGGGTTCCCCGAGTTTCATGGTTACACATTCAACTTCTTTTACCCAACCTTTTTCGTTACCATGAAATTCAGCCGGATTTGAGAGCAATTTAAAATTTACTCCTTCTTGTTCGGCATGGTGAATTTCTTCATTACGGGCAGGCATCTGCTCCCTTGCACGGCGATAGATAAGTATGGATTCTTCAGCGCCGAGGCGTAAGGCTGTTCTGGCGCAATCCATGGCAACATTTCCACCTCCGACCGTAGCAACCCTTTTTCCTCTGACAATGGGAGTTTTATATTTGGGAAACAAGTATGCTTTCATAAGGTTGGCACGGGTGAGGTATTCATTTGCCGAATAAACGCCATTCAGGTTTTCACCGGGGATTTGCAAAAACCATGGCAGGCCGGCTCCGGTGCCGAGAAAAACAGCGTCATATTCTTCAAGTAGCTCATCCACACTTTTAATCATGCCTATCACATGGTCGGTGTAGATGTTTACCCCCATTTTTTTTAAATAATCAATTTCTTTAAAAACAATTTCTTTTGGCAACCTGAATTCCGGGATGCCGTAAACCAACACACCACCGGGTTTGTGCAGGGCTTCGAAAACATCTACTTTATGGCCAAGTTTTGCAAGGTCGGCTGCTGCGGTGATACCTGCCGGCCCGGCGCCGACAACGGCAACTTTTTTTCCGGATTTTTGAGGCATTGCAGGTAATTCAGCTTCTCCCTGCTTTCTTTCCCAGTCGGCAAGAAAACGTTCGAGCCTGCCTATTGCCACAGGTTCATTTTTCTTACCTACAATACATTTAATTTCGCATTGTTCTTCCTGTGGGCAAACCCTTCCACAGATGGCGGGCAGTATGTTTTTATCCTTCAGGCGTGTTATTCCTTCCCTGAATTTTTTTTGTGCAATAAAACCGATAAACCCGGGAATATCAATTTCAACAGGGCAACCCTCGATACATTTTGGTTTTTTGCACTGAAGGCAACGTTGAGCTTCCAGAACAGCTTCATCATCTGAATATCCGAGGGGAACTTCGTCGTAGTTTTTAATTCTTTCCTTCGGGGGTTGTTCCCGCATAGGAGTTTTGGTTGGACTTGGTTTAGGCATATTTACCACCTTTCTTTTGAAATGATTTCTTCATCGAGATATGCTGTACGTCTTTTCAGTACTACGTCCCAGTCGATTTCATGGGCGTCGAAATGCGGCCCGTCAACACAGGCAAAGCGGGTGTTTCCGCCCACCGAAAGACGGCAGGCTCCGCACATTCCCGTCCCGTCGATCATTACAGGGTTCATGCTCACAATTGTTTTTATTCCGAATGGTCTTGTTTGTTGTGAAATTTGATACATCATATAAGTGCATCCAACAGCGATAACCCTGTCGTATGTTATCCCGGAATCAAGGTCTTCTTTCAACCGGTCAGCAGCATGGCCCTTATAACCCAACGAACCGTCAACTGTTGAATACCTGACTTCGCTGGAGACTTCTTCAAGTTTTTTGTTCCAGTAAAGTAAAAAACTGCTCCGGGCTTCGGCATAAGAAACAACAAAATTGCCCAATTCTTTTAATGCTTTAGCCGCAGGATAAATGCCCCCGATCCCGTAGCATCCGCCAATAAGAGCTACAGAGCCAAAATAGTCCAGTTCGAAGGCATTGCCGAGAGGCCCTGTAAATGAATAAATATTATCGCCGGTTTTAAGTTCTGCAAGCCTTTGTGTGGCAGCGCCGATTTCCAAGAAGATAATTGAAAGGTCGCCGCTTTCGGGGCAATAATCTGAAATTGTCAGCGGGGTTCTTTCGCTGTACTCATCAGGAATTACTATGACAAATTGTCCCGGTCGCACCTTGCGGGCTATATCCGGAGCGTTTACAACGATTAGATGAACATTCGGCGCTATCTGTTCTTTTTCTTTTATTTTGACCATATTAAATACGTTCTATTTTTGATGGAATAAAACTTCGGTTAATTGTTAAACCATCGGTGAAAAGAAAAATATTTTCATAAGAAGGTTTGAAATATGCTGTTTGAGCAGTCAGGTCGGGATTGATTTTGACTGTCATTTCGGATGCCCCGTATTTTGTGGAAAGCAAAACTTTATCGCCGTTTACAACTCCCAGTCCGGATGATATTTCGGGTGAAATAAATAAAGCATCTTCTTCCCTGATAATTTTTAAATCACGAATTTTTGAAGATAAATTATTCCCCATATAGTTGAAATAATTTGGTTCAAGAATAAGAGTTACCGGGAAACCGGGTGTTTCTTGATGTTTTGCTATTTCAAGAGGGAAAAGATTATGCCTGTCGTTTTTAGAACCGGAAAATGAAAAGTCGATACAATTGTTAATTTCCTCAAATATTTCTGATAAAGATTTGTATCTGAAAGCTACTTCAGACATTTCTTCGGCAATATCCCTGATAATTTCCCAACCGTGTTTTACATTTTCAGGCGGAGAGTGAACGTTATTCATTTTTTTCAATTCCTGCCTCGAATTTAAAATATGCCCGTCTGTTTCGGTGAATCCCGGCAGAGGTAAAAACACATCGGCAAATTTTGAAGTTTCCGTGAGGAACATATTTTGCTGTACCAAAAATTTTAAGCCTGACAATGCGGAATGAGCGGGAATATCACCAACTAAAAATAAAGCTTTGATTTCTTCTTTTGAAATAGTTTTTATAATTTCATA
>CBDUSJ010000244.1:0-4753 GCA_965369845.1 uncultured bacterium
TTATATCCGAACGAAATAAGTTGAGAGATAAGAGCAGAAGGCGTTACAGCAAAAACGTATGTTCCGCAAACACCAGATCCGCAAGTGTCTGATTCTGCAACAAATTCCCACGGCGCCCAATCATAACCGGTTTTTACAAGTCTGTATCCGGTAAAAGCCCACCAGGAGGAGAAATGCGGCATTTCGAATGACGCTACAGTTCTTTCTTCATTCAGTTCACCTCCAATCATTTCCCATGTTTGTGTTTGATTATCGAAGGATCCAAAGTACAATGTATCGCCATCTTTAACACTTTGAATATCTATCGGGATATGAACAATCGGTTTATTTTCAGCGAAAGTCATATCAGGGCTAAAGTTGTAGCCTTTGACAAGCGGTCTATCCCCCAAAATTTTCATTTTATATGGTGGCTGAAGGAAAGTTACTGTAACATTTTCCTCATTGTTAAGTGCGCCATAAGGAAATTCAATTGTGGTGTTTTCAAGCAGATTATTATCTGCAGAAATCGTAATTCCTTGTGGGGTAACTAAAGTTGCGTCACCTTTTTTATTAAGGAAAAACTTTTGTTGAGTTACTGTTGAAACATCCTCGTCTTCGGATAAATCAACTTCAATTTCAATACTTTCCGAAAGAAAGCCATTTTTTGATGCTGTAACAGTGTATGAGCCTTCAGTAATGGCATTAACTGTCAATGTTCCTGTTTCTGCACCGAATTCTTTTGATGTTCCGTCAGGCTGTATAATTTTAATATCATAGCCTTGTAATGACGTGCCATCTTCGCTGTTATAAACGCAAAATTTCAGTTGATTAGAAACATCAGGAATTGGTTCCGGCCATTCTGACGGCCCCACATTTTTACATTTACCCAAAGAGAAGATTATTACTCCTGCAAGAAGGAAAAGGGCAATGAATTGATAGTTAAATTTAATTTTCATTTTTACTCCTTTTTATTAATAATTATTACTTTAATATTTAAAATGTTTGGATTTTCCAATAATTACCGCTAATCGGTTTTTTATAAAATCGGGGTTAAAATTAATAAATTTTTTATTAATACAATAACCTGTGTTAAAAATTATTCCGGAACGGGGAAATCCTTTCGCTCTGTATTCCCATCGGAATTTGTCTGCCGGTCTTACTCTGATGTAAAATGGTTTCTGGTATTTCCGTGGTGGAATCGGAATAGCAAAATTAAATCCTCCGTTTATCTCATCGCCTGCAACAATTGCAAAAAAACCTATTTCCACTTCACCGAACTGTCTTAAAATGTCGAAACGAGCTCCAAGATCCTGGTACAAAAAATATCCCACTTTCATTTGTCCGTAAAGATCGTAAGGCTCATAACGGTAACCGGCGTTTAAAAAAGCAGTCAGGTAATTCTCATCCTCATAATAATCAGTTTCGATACCTGTAAATGAATAGGCTGTGGTATAACCGATGTCTGCGCCAATTGACCATTTTCCGTTGCTAAAATATTTTTTAATATCGACATCAACACCTGCCCGGTTCTTATCAAAAAAACCGCCTGTTGCTGAAATAAAGACATCGTCTTTTAAACGGATAAACTGATTGATAGTAATATTTCCCGGTCTGACTTTTTTACCTTCCTCATCAAAATAAAAATTATTTTGCAGAGGAATAATTAACTGGCCCGATAATGATAATCCTTTAGCTAATTGTGTGTTCAGTTCAGGAATCAGATTGATGTTCGACTGAACCGGTCTTTTGAAATTTCCGAACTGTAACTTTACGTTAGGAATTATTACAAGGTCAAATTTGAAATCCGGGCTGTTTAATTTTTTTGAATTTTTAAGACGAACCCAGTTTTTTTCAACATCAAGACTTACTTTTAAGACATTTGTAAAATCTTCTCCGGAAATCTTTCCTTCTATTAATTTATTAAAAAAACCAAGCCTTATAAAAATGCCTACGACAGGAGTTTTTTTGTATTGCAATATAATATTTATATCTGTGCTGTCTCCAAATTTTTTAGTTTCGGCAACAATAAATAATATTTCAGCGACAGCTCTTACTTCATTTCTGTATCTCCTGTTTTCGACAGTGATTAGTAAATCATTATCCTGAAAAACAACAGCAACATTTTCAAATCCATCCTCAATCAGCCGTGTACATACTACTTCCGAAGGAATTTCATTACCTTCTGCTTTGCAATATCCATGCGAAATAAACAAATAAACAGTAAAACAAAGAACTAAATATATATAACTTAAATTGAATTTCAATCCCACAAATTCGTTCGACGTTACTAACTTAAAAATTGATTTTTTATTAAAAAAATTTATAAGAAAAAATTTCTTTTTTGCAAACATATAATAAATAATTACAAATCACAAATAATTATTTATTAATTTCAAATTTTATTTGTTTTATTACATATTTTAGATAATCGGCAGCTTTTAATAACCTTGAACCAAACCAGCTAAACATCTCTCCGTCAACTCTTAAGATTATTTTTTCAGGGAAAATATTTTTTATTTTATTTTTTTCATTTTTTTTAAAAAAATAAGGTTCACTGGGTAAAAAAAGAATTTCAAAATCCAGTTTTTCGAAATTTTCATTAATTCGGGGGTATTTTCCAAACCGGCTGATCAGACAATTCCTCAACCCCATTTTTTCGCAAACCGAATTAATAAAGGTATCTGTTCCGGCTGCAATGTACGGATTTTTCCAAACAAGGTAAAGAAAATCTAAATCTGGCTGTATTTGACGAATATTTTTAAATTTTTTTTCGATTGTACTTACCAACATATTTGCTGTTGCTTCGGCATTTGTGATTTTCCCCAACGACTTTATCATTTTAAGGGCGGCATTAAAATTTTTTATATCAAAAACAAAACAAGGAAAATTTTCTGAAAGTTTTTTTATGGTTTCTTTGTTATTTTCTTCCTTACTTGCAAAAATAATATCGGGGTTTAATTGATTTATTTTTTTAGTGTTTATTGTTTTTGGACCGCCAATTTTTTCTGTTTTTTGTGTCTGGGTTTTCGGGTGTACACAATAATCTGTGATACCGGTGATTTTACTGCCTGCTCCGAGATCGAAAAGTGTTTCGGTTATTGACGGAACAAGTGAAATAATCCTTTGTGGTGGAAAATCAATTGTAAAAATCCGATTTAGGTCATCCTTTAAAATCATAATATCATCCTTTACTTATCGGGTGTTTTGTAGATGTTCAACTACACTGCCCACAAAAGAAATAATAAATTTTGTATTTTTGCCTTCGATGCTTGAAAAATTTTTCAAATATATTGAATCAAACAAACTATTCAACCTGTCGGATAAAATTTTATTAACAGTTAGCGGCGGGGTCGATTCGGTGGTGATGACAGACCTTTTCTACCGCGCAGGAATTAAATTCGGGATTGTCCATTGCAATTTTAATTTGCGAGGCGCTGAAAGTGAGGATGATGAAAAGTTTGTAAAAACCTTGTTGGAAAAACACAAAGTTCCTTTTTTCTTACGAAAGTTTAACACAAAAGAATATGCTAAAAAAAACAAATTGTCAGTTCAGCTTGCCGCAAGAAATATAAGGTACGAATGGTTTAACGACCTTATTGAATCATCTGACTATGATTATTTTGCAACAGGGCATAATCTTGATGACCAAATAGAAACGTTTTTTATTAACTTTTTCAGAGGCACCGGTATTTCGGGGCTTCACGGAATTTTGCCAAAAAACGGAAAATGCGTCAGGCCGCTGTTGTTTGCCGAAAGGGAAAAAATTGAAGAGTATGCCGGTAACAGAAATTTGGATTATCGTTTGGATAGCTCAAATTTATCGGATAAATATTTCAGGAATAAAATTCGACATCAACTTTTACCTGCGTTAAAAAACATTAAACCGGATACAGGAAAAATTTTCTTTGATAATTTCGAGAGAATAAGAGGATGTGAGGAAATTTTTAAACAAAAAATTGCAGAAGAAAAAAGTAGAATTTTTATTTTAGGACCGGATAGAATTAGAATATCCATTCAGGAACTAAATAAATTAAAACCTGTGAATATTTATCTGTACGAGTTTCTTAAATCTTTTGATTTTAATTTTTCAACTGTTGAGCAAATTGTTTCTTCGCTGAACAAAACTTCCGGCAAATGGTTTTATTCGTCAACTCACAGGCTGCTAAAGGACAGGAAATACCTGATGATTTCAGAAACAGACAGGCATGATGAATTTGAATTTGTTGAATACGAGATTAATTTATCTGATGATTTTATACGGCAACCAATAAAACTTAATTTCTCGGCGCAGGAATATTATTCAGGATTTAAGATTAAAAAAAGTCCGATGGTTGCGCAACTCGACTTTAATAAACTCGTGTTTCCCCTCATATTGCGAAAATGGAAATATGGTGATGTTTTCTGTCCGTTTGGGATGAAAGGTAGCAAAAAACTTTCCGATTATTTTACCGATAAAAAAATATCTTCCCTCGAAAAGGAAAATATATGGCTGCTTTTATCAGAAAATAAAATTGTATGGATTGTGAGTTACAGGATTGATAACAGATTCAGGATCGACAATCATACGAAAAGGGTTTTTATTATTCGTGCCGGGTAATTAAAAATTATTTTGAATTATATTTTAAGATTTTTTCACATATTTAAAAAAGTATATAATTAATGAAAAATATACTTTTGCTTTTTTTTGGGAAAAAGAGTTAAAGAGTTAAAGAGTTGAAAAGTTAAAGAGTTGAAAAGTTAAAGAGTTGAAAAGTTAAAGAGTTGAAAAGTTAAA
>CBDUSJ010000245.1:0-4718 GCA_965369845.1 uncultured bacterium
TCGACACAATTACGGGGGCTTTACAGGAAAGCCACGAATCGGAGGGAATAAAACCCGCCGGTGTTGTTTACGATGGTTCGTATTTATGGTATATAGACGGACAAGTGCAGACAAACAGCACACTCTACAAAGTTGATCTTGGCGGCGCCGGCACTCCGGAAATTAATGTGCCTGTTACAAACTACGACTTCGGCACTGTCGCAATCGGCGATTCGGCCGTTTGGAATCTTACTGTGCAAAATATCGGAACCGCCGATCTTTCAATAGATAATCTAATCGTTCAGAGCGCTGTGCCGATATTTCATTATATGGTATTTCCACAGCTTATCGAGCCTGGTAATTCACTCGATATTCCCCTGATTTACAAACCCACCGAAACGGGTAGCTTAAATACTGTTGTAACGGTTCAGTCGAACGACCCCGTTACTCCCGAGGTGGATGTTGTCCTTACAGGTGAAGCAGTTTATGCCGGGCCAAGTATTCATATCTTAAATACAAGCCATAATTTCGGTATTGTCAGGATCAATGCCTTTACAAGCTGGAATATCGAAATTGAAAATATTGGCGATGATATTTTAATTGTAGAAGAAATTAATTCGGATAACCCGAATTTTATTGTCGATGAAAATATCGAATTCCCTGTTTCTATCGGGGTGCTCGAATTGAAGGAATTTAAAATCTGGTTTCATCCTGAAGAAGCTATTAGTTATGAAGGAGTTCTGGAGATAATTCATAATGACTTGCCAAATAACCCATCCGAGATAAGCCTTGAAGGCGAAGGAGTTGATATCTCGTATCCGATAGGAACCGTTTTCTGGCAATATAATATCGATGTAGGTTGGGATAACAGCCCGAAAGCGATTGCACCAATCCAGGATATTTCGGGCGATGAAATTGATGATGTGATAGTTTGTTCGGAAGATAATTTTGTAAGATGTTTTAACGGGAACTCTGACGGTATCGCTGATGTTTTTTGGGAATATGAAATTGAGGCGGGAGATGTTTACCAGCAAAGCGCTTTATTTGTAATGGCTGATGTTAATGGCGACGGATATGAAGATGTAGTTTTTGGAACTTCGGGTGGAGACCGTGCCGTAACTGTTGTTTCAGGTAAGACAGGCCAGTTGATTTGGAAATTCTCAACAAATTACTGGGGCGATGGTGGCTGGGTTTATCAGGTACAGGCAAAATACGATTACAACGATGATGCAATTCCTGATGTTTTGGCCGCTGCAGGTAATGATGGTTCCAATACCGGCCCGAAAAGAGCATTCTGTCTCGATGGGCTGACAGGTGAACTTATCTGGCAGACCCCAACCGGCGGAGCGGCATTTTCAGTTATCGGGATTGATGATGTTAATGGCGATGGTAAAAAGGATGCGCTTGCCGGAGCTACAAATGTTAACGAAACTGAGGGAAAAGTTTATTGTATCGATGGCTCAAACGGCAGCGTTATCTGGTCTTATGTGGTTGACGGAGCTTCGGTTTGGGCGCTCGGACAACTGGACGATATCAATGGAGATGGAGTAAACGATGTGGTTGCCGGTGATTTCTACGGTAATTATTACGGTTTTGACGGCGCTAATGGCGATGTGTTCTGGTCAGGGAGTATTGGTAGTTATGTGCTCATCCTGAAGTGCGAAATGCTTGATGATGTTAATGGCGACGGCTATGTTGATTTTTTATTTGGGAGCAGCAGTTCAAATTGTAGTGTGATAAACGGTTTTGATGGCCAGAATATCTGGCTTAGCGCGCTTGTTGATAAAGCATGGAATATTGACAGAATTGCAGATATCAGCGGCGATGCCATAAATGATGTAATTGTAGGAACGCTTTTCCAAAATAATTATGTTTATTTCCTCGATGGTGTAAATGGTGAAGAACTTGAATCGGTAAACTATGGCGAGCCGGTGGATGCAATTTCTTCAATCCCCGATATTAATGGCGATGGTTCTATGGAAGTTGTCGCAGGAGGCAGGGAGGGTAAGGTTGTGTGTTATTCAGGTGGCCTCAACGCCTGGACATATATTCCTGAAAATCGAATTAATAAATCTCGGTTTTTAGTTTCATGTACTCCTAATCCGTTTATTCAGGATATAAAAATTATTATTAACCTTAAAAAAAATACTAATTTGGATGTCAATATTCTAAGTGCGGGTGGTAAAAATATTTATTCATTCGGATATAAAGAATATAAAGAAGGAGATAATTTACAAATATGGGACGGCTCTGACCAAAGTGGAAATAAAGTTATTCCCGGAATTTATTTTCTAAAAGTATCGAATACCGAACATTCAAAAACTATTAAAATTATTAAACAATAAATCTGTTTTTTTTGGTCATGATTTATCAGATTGAAGCATTTTGCCATATCGGCACAAAAAGAAAAATTAATCAGGATGCTATTCTGATTCAGGGCGAAGTATTCAGAGATAATAAATGTTCAAAAACTTCAAAAAATCCTGTTTGCTTTGTTGCTGATGGCGTTGGCGGTGGGCCTGCCGGCGAATTTGCTTCATCATTTGTACTTGAAAAAATTGCCGGTTTGTTTCACGAAAATTTATTCGGTGACAGAAACCAATGTGCAAAACTTTTTCACGGAATAAACAATGAGTTATTCAGGTATGGCAACGATAATCCGGAATATGAAGGGATGGCTACAACGCTTTCCGGAATATTGATTTGTGATAATCATTTTATAACAATTAATGCAGGAGATTCGCAAGTGTGGATTCTGAGTGGTGAAAAACTAAAAAAATTAACACACGATCAGGTCGTTTCAAAACTTGAAATCAACAGTCCGATTACAAGTTTTTTTGGGGGTTATGAAAAATCCCTTGATATTGAAATTTCCTCTGTTACCGAAAAGATTGTTAACGGCGATATTTTTGTGTTAGCAACAGACGGTATATTTAAAATTTTTTTTACCGAGCATCTTGAAAGAATACTTTTAAGCTCTAAGACATTAAAGGAAAAATCGGATTTTATCTTATTCAAATCTTTAAATATAGGCTCTCCGGATAATATCAGTTGCATTTTGATTGAAGCCATGCAGGGAAAAAGTTAATTTTGTTTTTTTAACAATGGACGAAAAATTATTTGATAACGTTTTTAAAACTCGACCTTATACTACGGTTGAAGATTCATCAAGCGAGCAGTTTGCTTACAGGCCTGGTCCAACCCTGCATTATTCGACGCTTATCGACTTTCAGGATGATGAAACCGGTGAAGCCCCTCCGATTGACATAAAACAAGCAAAAACAATTCCTTACATAAGCCATGATGCAGAAAGGAAAAAACGCACTGTTACACATAACCTTGGCCCTGGCGACAAACTTGAATTAAACAGTATCGAATACGAAATTCTTGAAATAATCACTGAGGAGGGTAAAACCGGCGAAGCCATTATTTATAAGGTGAAAAACAAATATGGAGATATTTATGTCCTGAAGTTGTATTACGAGATGGATGATGAACATCTTGAACCAAGCCCCGATACTTTACAGAGGATAAGGGAAATCAGCGGTGGCGATATCCTTCATCTTTTCGACTTCGGGACAGGCCCAAACAAATACCGGAATAAATACTGTTTCGAGATTTGCGATTTTGCAAAGGGTGGCGACCTGCTGGATGTTGAGGACTTAAAGAAAAAATACACGCCCGAATTTCTTGAAAAAGTTGTTATTTCAAGTATTTTTAGGGGAATAAAAACTCTTCATAAAGAAAAAATCTTTCACTGTGATTTGAAACCCCAAAATGTATTTTTTCTTGATGAGGAACAAACCGAGCTTGTAATCGGCGATTACGGTTCGGCGAAATCATTCGACAAAACATCGGAAAAAGAACTCACATACACTACAATAACAAAAGGCACCGAATTTTATATTGCTCCCGAACAGGCATTTGGAATAGTATCCGAAAAAAATGATTTTTACAGTTTGGGAATGATCGTAATGCACCTGCTCTATCCCGAGAAGGTTACCAGAAAAAATCTCAGGAAGATATTTGAACGAAGAACAAAAGGTATTCAGATAATCGATTTTGATAAAAAATTTGAACGTCTGAACCAATTTATCGAAGGTTTAACGCTTCAGGATTATACCAGCAGATGGGGCGGGGAGGAAATATCAAACTGGCTTGCCGGCTTCGATGTTAGCGTAAATTATGCAACGAAGGGAATCAGAAACTATATTAAAATAGGGGAGAGCATTATCCGAACCGGTAAAGACCTTGCAAATTATATAGAAGCCGGAAATTCATTTTATGAAGAACTTATTGAAGATAAAGAAGGTTATAGCGTTTTGCTTACATGGATAAATTTTCTTCAGGGTGAAGAAAGCAGGAAATCGTTCGACAAAATGGTTTCTTATTATAAAAAATACTATGGCATCGATTATGTTCGTGAATCATTGTTGTTCTATTTCAACCCTACCCGTAAAATCTCAATTGGATTAAAAACTTCTGATTTTAGTAATGAATTTCTTATTCAGGCTGCTACACGAAATTTTGTTGAACATTTGGATGATCTATGGAAATTTACCGATTTTCCCGCGATTAGATTTTACTTCTTTCAGTTTGAATTTGCGTTGCGGCAACTGAGAACAAAATCACGGGAAATAAATATAGCTATTATCGATGAAACATTTATCCAAATTGCAGGAATTATTGGGGTCGATTTTAATAAAGACTTTAGCGATTACCGGACAGATTTTTTTATT
>CBDUSJ010000246.1:0-4708 GCA_965369845.1 uncultured bacterium
GAATTCAGATTAGGGATAGGGTTTTGAGGTTCAAATTTTCTGACACTATAAATGATTATCAATCTGTTATATGCTTTTTAAAGGAAGATAATAGTAACACTTTTTCTAATATCGAATAAAGAACCCCGATACACTTCGTTACAGGGCAGGTACTAAATATTGAATATCGAAATAATAACTAAATAATCAAATTATTAATGTCATGCTTTACTTCTTAATTCTAAAATCTTAATTCTTAATTCTAAAATCTAAAATCTTAATTCTTAATTCATAAATCTTAATTCTAAAATCTTAATTCTTAATCGGTTTGATAAATATTAATTTTGCGGCAGATATAATTAATTCTTAAAATATATGGAAACGCCATATCAACCACCTGATTATTTTTGTGTAGATGAGCTATTATCAGATGAGCATAAAATTGTCCGCGGGGCAATACGCGACTGGGTAAACCGTTCGGTAAAACCTGTTATTGACCAGGCGGCACAGGAACATAAATGCCCCATTCATTTTGTTAAAGAGCTCGGCGAACTCGGGGCTTTCGGGCCGTTTATTCCTGAGGAGTACGGCGGAGCCGGGATGGATCATATTTCGTATGGAATAATAATGACAGAGCTGGAGCGGGGTGATTCTTCAATCCGGTCAACAGCATCAGTTCAGACTTCATTGGTGATGTATCCGATTTTTACTTTTGGTTCAGAAGAACAGAAAAGAAAATATCTGCCGAAACTTGCAAACGGAGAAATCATAGGGTGCTTTGGCCTTACGGAGCCAAATCATGGTTCAAACGCAGATGGGATGGAAAGCAGGATAACAGACAAAGGAGATTTTTATTTGCTAAATGGCGCCAAAATGTGGATCACCAACTCATCAATTTCCGATATTGCCGTTGTATGGGCAAAAGACGAAAAAGGGATTGTCAGGGGAATGATAGTGGAAAAAGGTATGGATGGGTTTACAGCGCCTGAAACATTTAACAAATGGTCGCTGCGGGCTTCCGTAACCGGCGAGCTTGTTTTTGATAATGTAAAAATCCCGAAGCAAAACATACTTCCATATATTCGAGGATTGAAAGGCCCGCTGATGTGTTTGAATTCTGCACGTTACGGTATTGCATGGGGAGCAATAGGAGCGGCAATGGAATGTTACGATACAGCGTTAAGATATTCTCTCGAACGTGTGCAGTTCGGAAAACCAATCGCATCGTTCCAGCTCACACAGAAAAAACTTGCTGAGATGCTCACTGAAATTACAAAAGCCCAGTTACTTGTCTGGCGACTTGGAACACTTAAAAATGAAGGAAAAGAAACTCATTCACAAATATCGATGGCAAAAAGAAATAATGTGAAAATGGCTCTCGATGTTGCAAGAGAATCGAGGCAAATACTTGGCGCAATGGGAATAACCGGCGATTTCCCGATTATGCGTCATATAATGAATCTCGAATCGGTTATTACTTACGAAGGCACCCACGATATTCACCTTCTTATCACAGGTTTTGATATTACAGGCATCAATGCTTTTAGTTGATCATTGTTTGTCCGTAAAGTAGAATCGATTAAGAAAATGCAATTATCCTAACCTGATTATTTTGCAAAAATGAATTTTGCAGTAATTTTGCGAAAATTTAAAAGTGTTCATAAAATAAAATTTTAAAACAGATGAAACCAACTCATATTGAGCACATCGGGATTGCTGTTAAAAGTATTGAAGAAAGCATTCCGTATTATGAAAATATTCTTGGGCTAAAATGTTATGCCATTGAGGAGGTAAAAGAGCAGAAAGTGAAAACTGCATTTTTTTTAATAGGACAAACAAAGATTGAGCTTCTTGAGTCCACTGATCCGGAAGGGCCTATCGGGAAATTTATTGATAAGAATGGGGAAGGAATTCACCACATCGCTTTTGCCATGGAAGACGTTGCCATAGCATTGAAAGAAGCTGAAGAAAGGGGAATCCGCCTGGTAGATAAAATTCCGAGAAATGGCGCTGAAGGATTGCGGATCGGATTTCTGCATCCTAAGTCAACTCATGGTGTGCTGACGGAATTCTGTGGAAAAAAGGGTATAAAGGTATAAAGGTTTAAGGGAAATACGTGAATAATGTAAAGACTAAGTCTTGTAGTTTAAAACAGACCCTATTCCCCTTATTTCCTCTATTTCCCTTATTTGTTACTAAAATTTAATTCATTATAATATCAAAAATATTTATCAACGGTGAATAATCAGGATAAATTACAACAGCTCATTGAGCTAAGAGAAAAAGCCAGGCAGGGTGGTGGAGAAAAGAGGATTGATACGCAGCATAAAAAGGGGAAATACACTGCTCGTGAAAGGATCGAAATGCTGCTCGATGAAGGGAGTTTCGAGGAATTTGATATGTTCGTAACTCACCGCAGCCATGAATTTGGTATGGAGGAAAAAATATTTCTTTCCGATGGTGTGATAACCGGACATGGCACTATCGACGGCCGTATTGTTTATGTTTTCTCACAGGATTTTACTGTTTTCGGAGGCTCCCTGTCAGAAACATTTGCTCAGAAGATATGTAAAATTATGGACCAGGCAATGAAAGTCGGGGCGCCGATAATTGGGTTCAACGATAGTGGCGGCGCACGAATTCAGGAAGGTGTTAAAAGTCTTGCAGGATATGCGGAGATATTTGAAAGAAACATTCTTGCTTCAGGCGTTATCCCGCAGATATCCGCAATTTTCGGGCCTTGTGCAGGCGGAGCGGTTTATTCTCCGGCTCTTACCGATGTAATAATTATGAGTGATAAAACCAGCTATATGTTTGTAACCGGCCCAAGGGTTACAAAAACAGTAACCGGAGAAGTTATTTCGGAAGAAGAGCTTGGCGGCGCTACGGTTCACGCAACAAAATCCGGGGTTGCACACTTCCGAGCTGATGATGAAGATGAAGGATTTATGCTCATCAGAAAACTTCTGGAATATCTTCCACAAAATAATTTAGAAGACCCTCCGATTACTGAATGTACCGATCCTATCGTTCGGAAAGACGATTTGCTCAACGAGATAATTCCTGATAATCCAAATCAGGCATACGATGTAAAAGATATAATTTATACGATTGTTGATGACAATGAATTTTTGGAATTTCATCGCCATTTTGCAAAAAATATTTTAGTCGGATTTGCAAAGTTCAACGGCCAGCCTGTCGGTATTGTTGCAAACCAACCGAATTTCCTTGCCGGAGTGCTTGATATTGATTCGTCGAGAAAAGCCGCCAGATTTGTACGTTTCTGCGATGCTTTCAATGTTCCTTTGGTTACCCTGGTTGATGTTCCGGGATTCTTACCGGGAAGCACCCAGGAATACGGCGGAATTATTACAAATGGCGCAAAGCTTATGTTTGCTTATGGTGAAGCCACAGTTCCAAAAATTACAATAACACTCCGAAAATCTTATGGCGGCGCTCACGATGTAATGAGCTCAAAACAGTTGAGAGGAGATATCAACTACGCCTGGCCGTCGGCGGAAATTGCGGTTATGGGGCCAAAAGGCGCTATCGAAGTACTCGAGGGAAGGCATTTGAGAACCATCAAAGACCCGGATGAAGCTGCACGGTACGTCGCTAAAAAAGAAGGGGAATACAAAGATAAATTTTCTAACCCGTATGAAGCGGCGAAATTCGGCTATATCGACGATGTGATAGAACCACGGAACACACGTTTCAGGATCATCAGAGCGCTAAGGACACTTGCTACCAAAAAAGATACTCTTCCGCCGAAAAAACACAGTAATATTCCATTATAAAAAATATCGAATCATGTTAGTTAATGAAATGTTTTTTGATTTTTCAAAAATTTCCGGGTTCAGTCTCACTGTAGCTATTGTGGGGTATGTTATTGTTTTTTCAGCGCTGGTGATAATGTATTTTGCCTATAATACAATTCCAAAGATCATTAATTTCAAGATAAGGCAAAAACTCAGAAGAGAAGGAAAAGAAGAAGCACAACACAAGGAACTGCACATTACGGGTGATGTTAATGCTGCAATCAGCATGGCTCTGTATCTTTACTTCAACGAAATTCATGATGTTGAAAGCGATGTGATAACTATCGAAAAAATTTCAAAACAATACTCTCCCTGGAGTTCCAAAATTTATTCAACAAACACTTATTTTAAAAGTCGTTAATATTTCGAAAATATGAAAAAGTTTAAATTCACAATAAAGGGACACAATTACGATGTTGACATTCTGAAATTTGAAGATAACATTGCCAACATTGAAGTAAACGGAACGCTTTACAAAGTGGAAGTGCAGCAGGAAATTAAACAGTCGAAAACCCCGAAACTTGTTCGCCAGGAAATAATGCACAAGAGACGCGACAGTAAAATAAAGAAAAACATTAGCGCTGCCGCCTTTGAAGTAAAAGCTCCGTTACCGGGTAATATAATGCATGTTTATGTTAAGGAAGGTGATGCGGTTAGTGTTGGCGACAAACTTCTTATGTATGAAGCAATGAAAATGGAAAACGAGATTAAAGCCGAAAAAGAGGGTACAATTGCTTTATTAAAAGTTCGGCCCGGAGATAGTGTTTTACAAGGAGACGTATTAATCGAAATTGGTTAACGGTAAAATCTTTTTTTAGGCGCTTATTTAAAAAAATTATTTTTGAGAATTGAAATAATGAATGAGTCTGGTATAAAAAGCCGCGAATGCGCGAATTATTAAATTTATTGCT